>NZ_JBFULS010000016.1:0-98512 GCF_054049775.1 Methylobacterium sp. P5_C11
GCCCTCCTGCTGGCCGCGCCCTCCTGCTGGCCGCGGGCATGCGCCTCCGCCTCGGCCCGGGCGGCGGCGTCGGCGGCGCGCTGCGCTTCCGCGCTCGGGCGGGCGCTGCGGAAGTCGGTCTCGAACAGGAACGGCTTGGCGCTCCGGGCGGCCTGGGCGCTCAATAGACCAGCTCCTCCTCGGCGCTATTCTTGGCGATCATGATCTCGCCTTTCTCGGCGAGGTCCTTGGCGATCTCGGTCATCTTCGCCTGCGCCTCGTCGACCTCCTTCAGGCGGACCGGCCCGAGCGAGGCCATCTCGTCCGTGAGGTTCTTGGCGGCGCGGGTCGACATCTGCTTCATGAAGAAGCCGCGGGTCGGCTCGTTGGCGCCCTTCAAGGCCCGGCACAGGGTGTCGCTGTCGATCTTGCGCATCAGGGTCTGGACGCTGCCCGGATCGAGCTTCAGCAGGTCCTCGAAGGTGAACATCAGCTCGCGGATGCGCTTGGCCGAGCCGCGGTTCGCCTGATCGAGTGCGGCGAGGAAGCGGCCTTCGGTCTGCCGGTCGAAGGCGTTGAACACGTCGGCCATCATCTCGTGGGCGTCGCGGCGCTGCGTCTGCGCGATGGTGGAGACGAATTCGACCCGCAGGGTCTCCTCGATGTGGCGCAGGGCCTCCTTCTGGACCGTCTCCATGCGCAGCATCCGGTTGAGGCAGTCGATGGCGAAGTCCTCGGGCAGGATGGTGAGCACCTTGGCGGCGTAGTCGGCCCGCACCCGCGAGAGCACCACCGCAACCGTCTGCGGGTACTCGTTGCGCAGGAACGAGGCGAGGATCTCGGGGTCGACCTGGGCGATCGAGGCCCAGACGCGCTTGCCGGACGCACCCTTGATCTCCGCCATGATCAGCGAGACCTGGTCGCTCGGGAAGATCTTCAGGAGCAGCGCCTCGGTGCGCTCGAAGTTCGACGAGATGCCGCCGCTGTTGCCGAGCTTCGTCACGAACTCGATGATCAGCCTCTCCACGGTCTGCGCCTCCAGCGTGCCGAGCTGGACCATCGCGTGGCTGACCTTCTTGATCTCCTCCTCTTCCAGCATCTGCCAGATCGGCGCGCCTTCCTCCTCGCCGAGCATCAGGAGGAGCGCGGCGGCGCGCTGCGGCCCGGGCATCGACGAGAGGGATTCGCCGCCCGCACCCGCGAGGGTGTTCACCAGTCCTGCCGCCATACCTGCTGCCATCGGCCGATCCTCGACGCCCTACGCTTCACTCTTCCTGGATCCAGGTGCGCAGCACCTCGACCGTCTCGGCAGGGCTCGCCCGAACCATGTCGACCACCCGCTGGACCGTCTCGGCCTGGACCTGGCCGTTGATCTTGGCGAACTCCATCAGCCGCGCGGTCGGGTTGTCGCGGTCCATGACCGAAATCGCCCCGCCCGGCCCGGCAATGATGGCGGCGTCGCCGGGCAGGCCCATCCCGGGGCCGGCCAGCGACGGTGCGTCCGCGACCGGGGCGAGCACCTGCCGCACGAGCGGGCGCACGACCGTCAGCAGGACGATGAGGGTGAGCAGCGCCAGGACGGCGAGTTCGGCCATGCGCAGGACATCGTCCTTGGTGGGCGCGAGCAGTGACTGGAGCAGCGTGGGCTCGGTGAATTGCGGCACGCTCGGCGCTTCGGCGAAACGCAGGTTCACCACCTCGATCTGGTCGCCCCGGGCCTTGTCGAATCCGACCGCCCCGCGGACCAGGGCCGTGATCCGCTCGATCTCGGCGGGCGAGCGCGGGCTGTAGGCTTGCTTGCCGTCGGGCGCGGTGGCGTACACCCCGTCGAGCACCACGGCGACCGACAGGCGCTTGATCCGGCCGCCCTCGGCGACCTCGGTCTTGGTCACCCGGGAGATCTCGTAGTTCGTGGTCTCCTCGTTCTTGTTCGTCGCGTCCTTCGGGGCAGGCGCCTTGTCGGCGCCACTGGCGCCCGGCAGCTCGTTGCCGACGCTGACCTGGCCGTCGGCATTGCCGGTGAGCGCCGATTCGGTGCGGGTCTGGGCGGAGCGCACCACGCGGCTCTCGGGGTCGAAGGTCTCGGAGCGGCTCTCGACCCGGTTGAGGTCGAGTTCGGCGTTGACCTGGACCCGCGCCCGGCCGGGGCCGACGATGCCGGCGACCACGTCCTCGATCTGGCCGCGCAGGCGCCGCTCCAGGGTGATCTGCCGATCCTCGAAACCGGTGGCGATATCGGCGCTGGCATCGCGGGCGCCGTCCGCCAGCAGCCGGCCGCGCTCGTCGACGATAGAAACGCGCTCGGGCTTGAGGCCTTCCACGGCGGAGGCCGCCAGGTGGCGGATCGCCCGAACCTGCCCGGCGTCGAGGTCGCCCATCAGCTTCAGCACGATCGCCGCGCTCGGGCTCTCGCGGTCACGCTCGAACAGCCGGCGCTCCGGTAGGACGAGGTGGACCCGCGCCGCCTGGACCCGGCCGATCGCCCGGATCGAGCGGGCGAGTTCGCCTTCCAGGGCGCGCAGGTGGTTCACGTTCTGGACGAAGTTGGTGGACGAGAACGCATCGCCCTTGTCGAAGATCTCGTAGCCGACGCCGCCCTGGGTCGGCAGGCCCTTGCCGGCGAGGTCCATGCGCAGCTTGGCGAGGTCGGGCCGCGGCGCCAGGATCGTCTGCCCGGCGTCGCCCCGGGTCTCGTAGCGGATACCGCGACTGTCGAGTTCCCGGACCACGGCCGCCGAATCCTGTATCGACATGTCGGAGAACAGCACCCCCATGTCGGGGCGCGAGACGCGCAGGATGATGAAGGCGAAGAAGCCGATGAGCGTCAGCGTCACCGCCGCCATGGCGGCGATTCGGGCCGGTCCGAACTTCGTGACGAGATCGAGGACCGGCTTCACGGGCGGATTCGCTGCACTCTAACGCTGGCGGACCCCGGCGGCCCGCTCGGCAGAAATTGCCCAGGTCGTGGTTAGCGGGGCGTTAATGCCCGGCCGCATCGCGGACCGTGAGCGGGTTCGGAACATCGAAAAGCCGCGCCCGGGCGATTCCGGACGCGGCTTCGGCAGGTTTCGGGATCGGCCGGCGGGGACGGGGAGAGCCCATGCCCGCGGCCGCAGTCTCAGTGCCGGTAGTGCTGAATCCGCGTCGTCCGCAGGCCGGCGAGGCCGTGCTGGTCGATGGAGAACTGCCAGCTCAGGAATTCCTCAGTGGTCAGCGTGTACCGCTTGCACGCCTCCTCAAGGCTGAGGAGGCCGCCGCGCACCGCGGCCACGACCTCGGCCTTGCGCCGGATCACCCAGCGACGGGTGCTCGGGGGCGGAAGGTCCGCGATCGTCAGGGGGCTGCCGTCGGGCCCGATCACGTACTTCACTCTCGGGCGGCTCGGTTCGGTCATGATACGCTCTACACTCGACTGACCTGTCGAGCATTGAAGGTACTTGCGCCCGCTTAAGAGATGTTGAAGCGAGTCACTCGGATGTGATTCGTTAAGTGCCACTTGTGGACAACCCGATGGTCTGCACGCTGGACAGCGGCACTTTCTGCGAGCCGATCATGAGCACCGGCGTCGTTCCGCTGAGATCGACCTCGTCAACGGTGCCGGTCAGGCTCGTATCGACCGAGACGTTGGCGCCCGTGGCGTCGGTCGCCGAGACCTTGATCGTGTAGTTGCCGTTCGCCGCGCTGAGGCCCGCCGAGGTCTTGCCGTTCCACGTGTAGGTCTGGTTGCCGGCTGTCAGCGCGGTGGTCTGCGTCGCGACGACGTTGTTCTTCGAATCCAGGATGGTGATCACCGCCTTCGAGGCGGCCCGGGCCGGTGTGAGCGACCAGGAGGCCGCGCCGTTGGACAGCTGCGAGGCGCTACCGTCCGCCGTCACGGTCTTGCCGATGTAGCTCGTGGCCGATGCCGAACTCGCCGATTGGGACGCGCTCAGGATGCTGTCGAGGCGGTCGTTGGATTTGAGCTGCTGCTCGACGCCCGCGAACTGGACCAGCTGCTGCGTGAACTGGTTGGTGTCCATCGGGTCGAGGGGGTTCTGGTTCTTGAGCTGCGTGGTGAGCAGCGTCAGGAACTGGGTGAAGTTGCCCGCGATCTCGGTCGCGTTGCCGCTGCTGCCCGACGCGCCCGTCTTGGACGTCGTGCTGGTCAGGCTGGATATGCCGCTCGTCATATGGGTCTCTCCCGTGCCGCGTCGGGGCTCAGGGCCTGGACGGGTGATGTCTCGGTGTCGGTCCGCGCCGCTCGTGCCGCGCGCCGCCTAGTCCTTAGACGCAGTCACTTGGTTCCTGCGCATGAGCCCTAGGCCTTTGTTGAGGCATCGGTTTTTCCAAACTTCGCTGACTCCCTCGTTTGGACCGATGCGTTAGATTCTCATGTCGACGCCGCCGTAGCCGCGCAGGAAGCGGGTCGGGGCGACCTCCTGCGAGGCTTCCGCCTGATCCCGGGTCCAACTCGACCCGCTGCGGGGGGCATCACCCTGCTGGCCGTCGCCTCCGCCGCTCCGGGCGTCGCCGTCGCCGCGCAGCGACAGGTTGAGGCCGCCGCCCGAGGTATCCAGGCCGGCCTGGGACAGGGCCTGCTGCAGCTGGCCGGCGTCGCGCTGGAGCAGCGCGAGGGTCTCGGGGCGGTCGACCACGAGGTGGGTCATCACCCGGCCATGCGCCTTGTCGATCTCCAGTTTGACGTCGATGCGCCCGAGTTCGGCCGGATCGAGCCGGATCTGGAATTCGTTGGATCCCCGCAGGGATCGCAGCCCGATGGTCATCGGGACCTGACCGAGGGGAATGGGCGGATCGGCCTGGACGGGGGACGCGGGCTGGGCCGGGGCGGCCGTGCCCTGCGCGGCGTTCGTGGCGCCGGCTGCCGGGCTGGCGGCAGCGGTCGGCGCCGGACCGCCCTGGGCCGCGGGGAGTGTGCCCTGCGGCGGGTTCGCGCCCTGGCCCGCATCGGCCAGGGCGGTGAGGAAGTCCGGTCCAACGGTTCCGGGCGCCGCGGCCGCGGGGTCGCCGGTTCCGGCCGTCAGGCCGTCCGCGGAGGCGCTGCCCTTGATGGCGCTGCCCGTGCCGGTTCCGGCCGGTGAGTCCGCGGCCGCGGACGCACCCGAGGCGATCCCCGCGATGCCCGATACTGCTCTGCCCGAACGGGGACCGGCTGGAGCCACCGTGCCCGGCAGGGTCGTCGCCCCCGCGGCTCCGGGGATCGCGCCGGGAGGGACCGCGGCACCGTCCTTCGCCGCCGCAGCGCCGGCGTCCGCCTCGCTCTTGGGGGCCTCCGCCACAGCGCCGCGCTGGGCCAACGTGGCGATGAGGGCCAGGAGCGAGGCGGCGGGGCCAGCGCCTGTGGCCTGCGCGGCGACCTCGGTGGTCCCGGCGGTCTGCGAGGGCGTCGGCGCGTCGGCGGGCACCGTGTTGGGGCCAGTGGCCGTGGAGACCGCGGCTTCCGCATCCTGAGTGGTCGGGGTCCGCTCGGAGCCCTGCTGTGCATGGGCGGGCGTCCGATCGGTCTCGGAAGCCTTCGCCGTGCCCGATGTCGGGGTCTGCCCGCGCGGAGCTGCCGCGGGGCGGGAGTCGTCCCTCTGCGATGCCGGCGCCGCGGGAGCCGGTGGGCGCGTCTGATCAGCGAGGCCGGCCTTCCGGTCGGCGGCCCGGGCGTCGGCCTGCAACGCGGAGTCCCGTGCGCGGTCGCCGGCCGCACGCACGGTGTCGGCCTGCTCGCGCTGGGACGCCTGACGGGTGCGGACCGAGTCGGCGAGGTCGCGCTGGCCGGCTGTGCGGGCGCGCGCCGTCGCTGCGTCCTCCCGGGACTGCGCGGCGTTCAGGGCGGCGCCGAAGCGGTCCTGCGTGGAGTCGCCGGCTCGGGCGGCCACCCCGGCGGCCTCCCAGCCCGAACGCGGGGCAGCCGCGCTCCGCGTGGAGGGAATCCACGTGGTGACATCCAACCGATCCGCCGCACCGCTCGCCATAACCGGGCTCCTCTTGGCCCCTTCACAGCAAGCCGCGCGCCATCCCGGAATTCGAATAAGGCTTTGAAAGATCGACAGATATCCCTGCGGCTCTGGCGCCGGATCCGGTCGAAGCTGCCGCCCACCCGGCAGGTTCTGCAGGGTGGGCGGCCCCGTCGGGCCGCCTGCCCTGGAAAGGCGGGCGAAGTCCCGCTATAGACGGGCCGTGCAGCCAGGGAGCTTCCGGGCCGGCGGCTGCGGACCCTCGCGATGAACGCCCTCGATCTTCCCAAAGCCCCCCACGAGACGCGCGTCGTCGTCGCCATGTCGGGCGGCGTCGATTCCTCCGTGGTCGCGGGCCTCCTGAAGCGGCAGGGCTTCGACGTGGTCGGCGTCACGCTCCAGCTGTACGACCACGGCGCGGCGAGCCATCGCAAGGGCGCATGCTGCGCCGGCCAGGATATCCACGACGCGCGGGCGGCGGCGGAGCATCTCGGCATTCCGCATTACGTCCTCGATTACGAGGACCGGTTCCGCGATGCGGTCATCGAGAAGTTCGCCGAGAGCTACCTCGCCGGCGAGACGCCGATCCCCTGCGTCGAGTGCAACCGCACCGTAAAGTTCCGCGACCTCCTCGGCCTCGCCCGGGACCTGAACGCCGACGCGCTGGCCACCGGGCACTACGTGGCGAGCCGGGCGCTGCCGGGCGGCGGACGGGCGCTCCACCGCGCCCTCGATCCGGCCCGGGACCAGAGCTACTTCCTCTACGCCACCACGGCCGAGCAGCTCGACTTCCTGCGCTTCCCCCTCGGCGAGATGGCGAAGACCGAGACCCGGGCGCTGGCGAAGGATCTCGGCCTGTCGCTGGCCGAGAAGCCCGACAGCCAGGACATCTGCTTCGTGCCGCAGGGCCGCTACAGCGACGTGATCGCCCGCCTGCGCCCCGATGCGGCGCGGCCCGGCGAGATCGTGGACCTCGCCGGCCGCGTGCTGGGCCGGCACGAGGGCATCGTCCACTACACGGTGGGCCAGCGGAAGGGCCTCGGCCTGTCCGGGCCGGAGCCGCTCTACGTCGTGCGGCTGGAGCCGGATTCCGCCCGGGTGGTGGTCGGACCGCGCACGGCGCTGGCCACGACCCGGATCCGCCTCTCGGACCTGAACTGGCTCGGCGAGGGGCCGGTCGAGACCCTGCGCGACCTGCCCGTTGCGGTCCGCGTGCGCTCGACCCGGCCGCCGCGCCCGGCGACGCTCACGGTCGGGGCCGACGGCGCCGCCGAGATCGTGCTCGCCGAGCCCGAGGACGGGGTTTCCCCAGGGCAGGCCTGCGCGATCTACGCGGATGACGGTCCCCGGGCGCGGGTGCTCGGCGGCGGCACCATCCGGCGCGTCGACGCGTTGTCGGCCCGGCCCCTCGAGGCCGCCTGATCTCAACCTCTGGATACGACGAACGATGCTGAGCGAGCCGCAGATGGCCGGGCCGAGCACGGCCCTGATGCGCAAGGCCTATGCCCGCTGGGCGCCTGTCTACGACGTGTTTTACGACAAGCTCACCGAGCCCGCGGCCCGCGCGGCCGTCGAGGCCGCCGCCGAGCACGGGCCGCGGATCCTGGAGGCCGGCGTCGGCACCGGGCTGGCGCTGGGGTACTACCCGAAGGCCAGCTTCGTCTGCGGCGTCGACCTGTCCGAGGACATGCTCAAGCGCGCCCGCGCCAAGGTGCGGCGCCGGAACCTGTCCCACGTGAAGGGCCTCCAGGTCATGGATGTCTGTCACCTGGGCTACGCCGATGCGAGCTTCGATGCCGTGGTGGCGCAGTTCCTGATCACCCTGGTGCCGGATCCCGAGGCCGCGATGTCGGAGTTCCTGCGGGTGGTGCGCCCGGGCGGCGGCATCGTGCTGGCCAACCATTTCGGCCAGAGCGAGGGTCCGGTCGCCCGGGTCGAGGAGATCGTGGCGCCGCTCTGCACCAAGATCGGCTGGTCGTCGGACTTCAAGGCGACGCGGATCGAGGCTTGGGCGCGGCGCAACGGCGTCGAGGTGCTGGGATTGAAGCCGACCTTCCCGGGGGGGTTCTTCAAGATCCTGCGGATGCGCAAGCCCGGGTGAGCGCGGCCGCGCCCGTCGCCGAGGGACGCGGGAAGCGGCTGCGGCGCTGGCTGCCGCTGGTGCTGCTGCTTTCCGTCTCCGCCATCGTCCTCGTCTCCGGCGCCGCACAGCTCCTGAGCCTCGACCGGCTGCTCGCCTCCCGGACCTGGCTGCGCGGCTTCGTCGAGTCCGGCTACGTCCGCGCACTGGTAGCGGCCTACTGCCTCTATGTGGGGGCCGTGGTCGTGTCGGTGCCGGCCACCCTGATCCTGACCATGATCTGCGGCTTCCTGTTCGGGATCGTGCCGGGGGCGCTGACCGCGGTCTGCGCCGCCACGACGGGGGCCGCGATCGTGTTCGCCATCGGCCGGGGACCCGGCGCCGATTTGCTCCGGCGGATCGGCGGCACGCGCCTGTCCGGGCTCGCCGAGGGCTTCCGGCGGGACGCCTTCGGCTACATCGCGGTCCTTCGGCTCCTGCCACTGTTCCCCTTCTGGGTGACCAACCTCGCCCCGGCCGCCTTCGGGGTGAAGATGCGGGTCTTCGTGCTCGCCACCTTCCTCGGGCTCCTTCCGGGGGCGGTCGTGTACGCGACCACGGGGGCGGGGATCGAGGACGTGGTCGCCGCCCATGAGGCCGCCAGAACCGCCTGCCTGACCGTCGGCGCGGGCGGCTGCGACGACGCCCTGACCCTGCGCGCCCTCGTGACGCCCAAAATGGTGGCGGGCCTCGCGATGCTGGCCGTCTTCGCCCTGGCCAGCATGCTGCTGAGCCGGCGCGCCAGACGGAGCGGCGGCTGAGATCCGCGGCCCGACGCCGGCCGTGTTTTCCGTGTTTCAGGGCACATGCAACCCCATGCGGGTGGATATCGTATAGTGCGCACCGCCGGGAGCCTGTATTCCCGGCTTAGAATCTGTGGCTTGTGAACATGTCTCCCGCGAAGGCCGGATCCGGCTCGAGCACGCTCCATCCTCTCTCCGCCGATCCGCATCCGCGATGCCCGCGCGGAGCGTGACCGGCGTGTCCGTCGAGGCCGACGCGACCGCGGCGACGGAGGTGCCGACGGCTGCCCCGAGCCGCGACCTGCCGGATCGGCGCCCGGCACGCCTCGGCCTGTCCGGCCGGCTGTTCCTCGTCACCGTCGCCTTCGTAGTGGTGGCCGAGGTGCTGACCTACGTGCCGGCGGTGGCCAATTACCGGATCGAGTGGATGTCCGACCGCCTCGCGGCCGCGCAGGTCGCCGCCCTCGTGCTCGACGGGCGAAGCGGGGAACCGGTCTCCGAGGGGCTGGAGAGCCGGCTGCTGGCGGGGGTGAACGCCCGGGCGATCGCGGTCCGTGGCGGCGGCGCGCAGCGCCTCCTCGCCATCGAGCCGATGCCCGAGCAGGTCGCCGACACCGTCGACCTGCGCGACGTCACCGCCGTGTCGGCGATCCGGGGGGCATGGCGCACCCTGGTGGCTCCGGTCCGCGAGCCGATCCGCGTGGTCGGGGAGGGGGGCGTCGGCTTCGACCGGGTCGAGATCCTGCTCGACGAGGCGCCGCTGCGCACCGCCATGATCGACTACGCGTTGCGGCTGCTGGTCTCCTCGCTGATCATCGCGGCGGCCGCGGCGGGTCTCGTCTTCGTGGTGCTGCAGGTTCTGATCGTGCGGCCGGTGCGGCGGCTCGCCACCAGCATCACGGCCTTCGCGGACGATCCGGAGGATGCCGGACGGATCATCGCGCCGTCCCGCCGCAACGACGAGATCGGCCAGGCCGAGCGGGCACTGGGACGGATGCAGCGCAGTCTCGCCGATCAGCTCCGCCAGAAGCGGCGGCTCGCCGAGCTGGGCCTCGCGGTGAGCAAGATCAGCCACGAACTGCGCAACCTGCTCACCGGTGCGCAGCTCCTGGGCGACCGCTTGGAGGGCACCGCGGATCCGACGGTGCAGCGCGTGGCCCCGCGCCTCGTGGGAACGCTGGCCCGGGCGATCCGATTCTGCGAGGCGACCCTCGCCTACGGGCGCGTCGCCGAGCGGGCGCCGCGGCTCGCCAGCACGCCGCTCGCACCGATCTTCGCCGAACTCCCCGATCTCGCCGCGCTGGCGGTCCATCCCGTGGCGGTGGAGGTCGCGGCGGGCGACCTGAGCGTGCAGGCCGATCCAGAGCAGCTCGGCCGGGCGCTCGCCAACCTCGTCCGCAACGCCGTGCAGGCACTGGACGGGGCCAAGGTCGCGGACGCCACCGTGCGGGTCGCGGCCGGCCGCGAGGAGCCCGGCCGGGTGACCATCCTGGTGAGCGACAACGGTCCCGGCCTGCCGGCCCGCGCCCGGGAGAATCTGTTCGCGCCGTTCCAGGGCTCCATGCGGTCCGGCGGCACCGGCCTCGGCCTGCCCATCGCCGCCGAGTTGATCGGGATCAACGGCGGCACCCTCGCCCTCGACGCGTGCGAGTCCGGCGCGCGCTTCCGGATCGTGCTGCCCGAGGGCTGAGCCCCTATTCCGCTGCGGCCAGCACGGGTTCGGCCACCCGGATGCCGAGATCGGCCAGCAGGGCCGCATCCGCATCCGCCTCGTTGTTGGCGGTAGTGAGGAGCCGCTCGCCGTAGAAGATCGAATTCGCTCCGGCGAGGAAGCACAGCGCCTGGGCTTCCCGGCTGAGCGAGCGGCGGCCCGCGCTGAGCCGGACTCGGGCTCGGGGCATCACGATCCGGGCGGTCGCGCACATGCGGACCAGGTCGAAGGGATCCACTGCCTCCGCGGCATCGCCCAGCGGCGTGCCAGCGACCGCCGCCAGCGCGTTGATCGGGACGCTCTCCGGATGCGGCGCGTGGTTGGCCAGGACCTGCAGCATCGCCACGCGGTCGCTCGCCGCCTCGCCCAGGCCGACGATGCCGCCGCAGCAGACGCCGATGCCGGCCGCGCGGACGCGCTCCAGCGTGGTCAGCCGGTCCTCGTAGGTCCGGGTCGACACGATCTTGTCGTAGTAGTCGGGGCCGGTATCGAGATTGTGGTTGTAGGCCGTGAGGCCGGCCTCCGCGAGGCGCTCGGCTTGGTGGGCCGTCAGCATGCCCAGCGTCACGCAGGCCTCCATGCCGAGGCCGCGCACGCCGCGGACCATGGCGAGGACCGCGTCGAAATCCGGCCCGTCCTTCGGGCTGCGCCACGCCGCGCCCATGCAGAACCGGGTGGCGCCCGATGCCTTGGCGGCGGCAGCCTCGGCCAGCACGGTCTCCACCGGCATCAGGCGCTGGCGCGGGAGGCCGGTCTCCTTGTGATGGGCCGATTGCGAGCAGTAGCCGCAATCCTCCGGGCACCCCCCCGTCTTGATCGACAGCAGGCTCGCCCGCTGAACATCCGCCGGGTCGTTGTGCGCCCGGTGCACGAGCGCGGCCCGATGCACGAGATCGAGCAACGGCAGGTCATGGATCGCCTGGATCTCGGCCACGCTCCAGTCGTGGCGGAAGTCGGTCGCGTGCGGGTCGGCAGCTTGGCTCATGGTGCCCTTGAGTGGGATCGGCGACGAAAAATCAAGCGCCTCCGTGCGGCGCAGGCCGCGCGGAGGCCGCATCCCTTCAACCTGTCGGCTCCCGGGCCGAGGCCTTGGCGGTCCAGTCGTCGAAGGCGATGACCTTCTGGCGCTGCTCGCCGAGCCGGTCGATCCGCAGGACCATCTCGTCGCCGGCCTTCAGGTAGCGTGGCGGTTTCATGCCGAGGCCCACGCCCGGCGGGGTGCCGGTGGTGATCACGTCGCCCGGCTCCAGCAGCATGAAGTGCGACGCGTAGGCGACGAGCTGGGGCACGTCGAAGATCATCGTCGCCGTGGAGCCGGTCTGGCGGCGCTCGCCGTTGACGTCGAGGCTCATGGCGAGGTTCTTGAGGTCGGGGATCTCGTCGAGGGTGACGAGCCACGGACCCAGCGGCCCGAAGGTCGGCGCGCTCTTGCCCTTGGTCCAGGTTGGCCCGCGATTCATCTGCCACTCGCGCTCCGAGACGTCGTTGCAGATGCAGGCGCCCGCCACGTAGCTCAGCGCCTCGTTGGCGTGGACGTAGCTGGCGCGCCGGCCGATCACCACGGCCAGTTCCACCTCCCAGTCCGTGCTGGACGAGCCCTTGGGAATGATCACCGTGTCGTTCGGCCCGCACAGGCTGGACGGGGCCTTGTTGAAGATGATCGGCTCCGCGGGGATCGGCGAACCCGTCTCGGCGGCGTGGTCGGCGAAGTTGAGGCCGATCGCCACCACGTTGCGGGTGCCGCCGACGCAGGGGCCGAGGCGCACGTCCGGCGGCAGCTTCGGCAGGGTCTCGGGATCGAGGGCGCGCAGCCGCGCCAGCGAATCGGGGGCGAGCGCCGGCCCGGCGATGTCGCGCACGAGGCCCGAGAGATCGCGCAGCCCCCCGTTCGCATCCACGAGGCCGGGCTTCTCGTCGCCGCTCGGGCCGTGCCGGAAGAGCTTCATCGCCGCACTCCACATCCTTCCCTGAACCGGTCTGCGCCGGACGCCGGGACCATGGCCGGGCGTCGACGCGGGTGCAAGGCCGGCGGCAGGCCGCGTGGGTCTGCCGGGTGTCGCCGACGGGCAACAGGATGGCGGAAAAGTGCAGGGTCGGTGGTCTCAGGATTTATTGTTCAGGTCGATGCTTAGGTGAGGAAGCTCAAATTTCGACTGTTGAAAATGGTATTCCGAGCGGGTTCAGTCGTTGCCGTGGAGTTTGTGCAGATTGATCTACTGATGCTCTTCTCGACATCGAAATTGATGAGCAGCATTGCGGCGCTGCCCCGAAAGCCGGCACCATGCACGACCGGTCGCCGCATAACGGGTCTCGAACAAACGACGGCGCCCGGCAGAATCCAGAGGGCTTGGGGGAACAGATGGGCGGGACAGTGCGCGCTGCGATGCTGGCGGCCACGGCGGTGATCCTCGGCGCCGGTCAGGCGCAGGCGGGGGCTTTCGGGCTCCGGGAGCAGAGCACCGAGGCTCAGGGGCTGGCCTTCGCGGGCGCGGCGTCGGGGTCGGGCGGCGTCTCGTCGATGTTCTGGAACCCCGCGACCATCACGATGAACCCGGGCTTCGTCGCGGAGCAGAACTTCACCTATATCGGCCTCTCGTCCGAGATCCGCCCCGCGCCGGGCACCAATCCGGGCTTCGCGCGGCTGGGCGGCTCGGGCGAACTCGGCCAGGGGGCGGTCGTGCCGGCGGGCGCGACCTCGTACCAGCTCAACGACCGGCTGTGGCTCGGCCTGTCCACCGGCGCTCCCTTCGGGCTGGTCACCAAGCCGAACCAGGTCTGGTCCGGCGAGGTCTACGGGCGCTCGTCGCGGATCTTCTCGCTGGCGATCAACCCGGTCATCGGGTTCAAGGTCAACGAGTGGCTCTCGATCGCGGCCGGCCCGAAAATCGAGTACTTCCGCCTGACCCTGCGCCAGGCGCTGCCGATCCCCGGCATCCTGCCGACCTCCTATCCGAGCTCGTTCCTCAAGGGGGAGTCCTGGGGTGCGGGCTTCACCGCGGGCGCCACGCTGACGCCCCGCGCCGGGACCGTGCTGGGCATCGGCTACCGCTCCTCGGTCCACCACGAGATCGACGGCTCGATCGGCGTGCCGCTGCTCGCCCTGGCGCCGCTGGCCGGTCAGGTCCGCGCGAAGCTGAACACCCCCGACAAGCTGAGCGTCGGCCTCACGCAGGCGGTCTCGCCGGTGGCGCGGGTGAATCTGGGCTTCGAGTGGGACAACTGGTCGAGGCTCGGCACGATCGGCATCGTGTCGAAGACGATCGGGCTACCGGTGAACACCCTGCCGCTCAACTACAAGGACGGGTTCACCTATTCGATCGGCGCCGAGTACGACGCGTCGCCGAACCTGACCCTGCGCACCGGCTTCGGCTACGAGACGTCGCCGATCGACTTCAGGAACCGCTCGGTGCGCCTGCCGGACGGCGATCGCTACAATCTGTCGGTCGGCGCCAGCTACCGCTGGAACGAGCGCCTGACGCTCAACCTCGCCTACTCGCACCTGTTCCTGGACCGGTCGCGGATCCTGGCGGGCCTCGGCCGCGACTACAACGTCGGCAACATCGCCTTCGCCGGCGTCGTCGATTCCAGCGCCGACATCGTCTCCGTGGGCTTCCGCTACGTGTTCGGCGCTCCGGCCGCGCCGGCCCTGGCGCCTCTGGTCCGGAAATACTGAGCGCCCTGCGCGGGATGCCCGGCCTCCGGGCGTCCCGAACCGAACGCCGGCGTCCCGGGTGACCGGGAGGCCCGGCGCGCCTTCGACGGGCTTTGGGCGTCAGGCGCGCATCCGCACATAGGTCCCGGGGGCCGGTCCAAGGGACGGGAGCGCGTCGCCGCCCGGCTTCCGGGCCGGGACCCGGTCAGGGGCCTGCGCCTCGATCCACTGGAACCAGTAGGGCCACCACGAGCCCTTGGTCTCGACGGCAGCGGCGATCCACGCCTCGAGGGTCCCCTTCACCGGGCCACCGGTCCAGTAGCCGTATTTGGGCTTGGCGGGCGGGTTGATCACGCCGGCGATGTGGCCCGAGCCCGCCAGGACGAAGTCGACCTTGCCGCCGAACGCCTTCGAGCCCTCGAACACCGACAGCGCGGGCGCGATGTGGTCCTCCCGGGTGGCGAGGTTGAAGATCGGAACCTGCACCTTCTTGAGGTCGAGGCGGACATTGCCCAGCACCATCCGGCCCTGCGCCAGGGTGTTGTCGAGGTAGCAGTTGCGCAGATAGAAGGAATGGTTCGCCGCCGGCATGCGGGTGGCGTCGGAATTCCAGTACAGTAGGTCGAACGCCGAGGGTGTCTTGCCCTTGATGTAGTTGTTCACGATGTAGGGCCAGATCAGGTCGTTCGGCCGGAGCATGTTGAAGGCATTCGCCATGCGGGCGCCTTCCAGGTAGCCCTGCTCGGCCATACGCGCCTCGACCTGGCGTATCTGGTCTTCATCGGCGAAGACCTTCAGATCCCCCGCATGGGTGAAATCGACCTGGGTGGTGAGCAGCGTCGCGCTCTTGATCCGCCGGTTGCCGGTGGCGGCCTGCATGGCGAGCGTCACGGCGAGGAGCGTGCCGCCGACGCAGTAGCCCGCCGCCGTCACCGCGCTCTCGCCGGTGGCGACGCCGATCGCGTCGATGGCCGCCTCGATCCCCTCCCGCATGTAGGACTCGAAGTCCTTGTCGGCGTGGCGCGAATCCGGGTTCACCCAGGAGATGCAGAAGACCGTCAGCCCCTGGTCGACCATCCACTTGAAGAAGCTCTTCTGGGGATTGAGGTCGAGGATGTAGAACTTGTTGATCCAGGGCGGCACCATCAGGAACGGGCGCCGCAGCACGGTCTCGGTGGTCGGGGCGTACTGGATCAGCTCGATCAGGTCGTTGCGGAACACCACCTCGCCGGGGGTGACCGCCATGTTGCGGCCGACCTCGAAGCCGCTCGGGTCGGTCTGGCGCACGCGCAGCTGGCCGCCGCCGGCCTGCAGATCCTCCTCGTACATTTTCAGGCCGCGGACGAGGTTGGCGCCGTTCTCCTGCAGGGTATGGCGGATCAACTCCGGGTTGGTCGGCAGGAAGTTCGAGGGCGAGAGCATGCTGGTGAATTGGCGCAGATAGAACTGCGCCTTGTGGCGCGTCTGCGTGTCGAGTCCCTCGGCCTCGTCCACGAGGCCCTCGGCCCAGCGGGTCGCCAGCAGGTAGGCCTGCTTGATGAAGTCGAAATACGGGTTGGTCGACCACTCCGCATGGGCGAAGCGCGCGTCCCGGGGTTCCGGGAGCGCCACCGGGTCGGCCGGCTGGCCCTGCAGCCGCAGATAGGTGGAGCCCCAGAGGGACAGGAACGCCTGCGACAGGCGGGCCTGGGCCTCGGCACTGCGGTTCGGATCGGTGAGCCACGCCTCGGCCACCTGCCCGAAGACCTTCGCGGCCTCGCTCATCTCGCTGCCGGGCTTGCCCGCCTGACCCTCCGGCCCGAGAAGGCGGGCGACGTTGCGGCCCATCGCTTCCACGAAGTGCCCGGCGTTGCGGGACAGCGCCTCGAAGTCCGGCATCGGCGGGGTCACCCCGTCCGGCCCCGCGCCGTGTGAGACCGACTTCGGAGTGGCGGTCCGATCCGGCGCCTGCGGGCTCGTCAAGCGTGCCTCCCTGTTGATTGGTCCGTCGACCCGGTCGTACGGGCCTCGTTTCCGACAAAATAAGGAGCGAGCCAAAGGTTTCGCCAGCCCGGCTCCGGACGACGTCGAAACATCCGGCCGATCTTCTCATGGGCCTGTGACGATGGACCGCGCCTTTTTGAACCCTGTCGTCCTGTCGCACCGTGTCGATCCGCTCCTGCGCGCCGTCCGCGCGGGTGGCTTGGGACTGCTCGTCGGGTCACTCGCGGCCTGTTCGGGTGACGTCGTGCGCTCGATGGCCTCCGATGCAGGCTATGGGCCACGGGTCGTCGCGGCGCCGGATTTCGTCGCCGAATCGCGCGGCAAGGAGAAGCCCGACTTCATGGCGGTGGGCGTCGACGCGCCGAAGCGCCCGGTGCGGGCCAAATCCGTCACCGGGCAGAAGGCGCTGGAGGCGGAGCTGGAAAGTGCCCGCGGGCGCAACGAAGCCCGCGGACGGGCCGCCACCAGCGCCGGGCAGGGCGCCGCCGCCGCCATCAAGCCGGCCCCCGCGGCCCCCCGATAGCCCGACCGTTTTGAGGGTCGGCGACGGCTCGCAACTCTGCTAGAGCATGGGGTTCGCGCGACCGGCACAGACGAAAGACGCCAGATTCGGGACGCGCCGATGGACACGCCCATGACCGACTTCCACCGCATCAAGCGACTGCCGCCCTACGTCTTCGAACAGGTCAACCGGATCAAGGCCGCCGCCCGAGCGCAGGGCGCCGACATCATCGATCTCGGCATGGGCAACCCCGATCTCGACGCCCCGAAGCACGTCATCGCCAAGCTATGCGAGACCGCTGGGCGTCCGCGCACCGACCGCTATTCGGCCTCCAAGGGCATCGCCGGCCTGCGCAAGGCCCAGGCCGGGTACTACCAGCGCCGCTTCGGCGTGACCCTGAATCCCGATACGCAGGTGGTGGCGACCCTCGGATCGAAGGAGGGCTTCGCCAACATGGCGCAGGCGATCACCGCGCCTGGCGACGTCGTGCTGGTGCCGAACCCGAGTTACCCGATCCACGCCTTCGGCTTCCTGATGGCCGGCGGCGTGATCCGCTCCGTCCCGGCCGAGCCGACGCCCGCGATGTTCCCGGCCCTGGAACGGGCCATGCTGCATTCGATCCCGAAACCCGTGGCCCTGGTGGTCTGCTACCCGTCGAACCCGACCGCCTACGTGGCGAGCCTCGATTTCTACCGGGACCTCGTGGCCTTCGCGAAGCAGCACGAGCTGATCCTGCTGTCGGACCTTGCCTACGCCGAGGTCTATTTCGACGACAACCCGCCGCCCTCGGTCCTGCAGGTGCCCGGCGCCATCGACTGCACGGTGGAGTTCACCTCCCTGTCGAAGACCTACTCGATGGCCGGTTGGCGCATGGGCTTCGCGGTGGGCAACGAGCGCCTCCTCGCGGCCCTGACGCGGGTGAAGTCCTACCTCGATTACGGCGCCTTCACGCCGATCCAGGTCGCCGCGACTGCGGCCCTCAACGGGCCGGACGACTGCATTAACGAGATGCGCGGCATCTATCGGAAGCGGCGCGACGCCCTGGTGGAATCCTTCGGCAAGGCCGGATGGACCGTCCCATCGCCGGCGGCCTCGATGTTCGCCTGGGTCCCGATCCCGGAGCGCTACCGGGAGATGGGCAGCCTGGAATTCTCCAAGCTGCTCCTGGAAAAATCCGACGTGGCGGTGGCGCCCGGCATCGGCTTCGGCGAGTTCGGCGACGAGTACGTCCGCATCGCGCTGGTGGAGAACGAGCAGCGCATCCGGCAGGCCGCGCGCAACATCCGCCGGTTCTTCGACGGTACCGACAAGACCTTGCACAACGTCGTGCCGATGGCGCGGGCCGGCTAGAGCGCGCGCCGCCGAATCGGCGACCGGTCCGACGTCAGCGCCCGCGTCAGATCAAGGATCGGGCGCCAGTCGCGGCTGCGACGCGGCCGGGAACTCTTCCTGCACGCCGCCCGACCGGATTGTTGCCGCGGGGCGACAGACGCCGCCAAAGGCGCCGACGCCCCGCGCCGGCGCTTGTCACGGCGGACTGCGATGGCCAGGGTCAGGTGCGGGGGTCCTCCCGCGTCCCGAGTGTCGCATGCGCCGCCTGAACCTGATCGCCGCCCTGCTGCTCGCCGCCGCGGCCTCCGCCTGCGCGCCGAACCCGATCATCGCCCGGGATCCGATGCCGGCGCCGGGTCCGACGGACGTCTACGCCTGCGACTCGAAGCCGTTGCCGGTCAACGCCTTCACGACGGATTGCCGCCCCGTTCCGGCGAGCCCGCAGGTGGTTCTGCGCGCCCGCGGGTGATCCGCGCCGGCATTTCGCTAACCGGTCGATTCGGATGGGCCGGACAACGCGCCCGCGATCAGCTAGACTGTAGGCCAGCTGCCGGCCTGGCCGGCCCCCTCCTGACGGAGCATCGCGTGAGCACCAAGACCCTGATCGCCGCCGGACTCCTCGCCCTCCTGGCGGGGCAGGGCGCCTCGGCCGCTGACGCCGCTTATCCGCCCGCGCCGTACCAGCCGCGCGCCTTCGTGTTCACTGCCCCGAATGGTCCGACCGTCCTGCAGGTTGAGGGCTGCTGCCACCCCGTCGTGCCGCCGGGCCGCCCCGATCTCGCCGTGCCGCCGGTGCCGGTGGCCGAGGTCATGAACGGCGGCGGCTTCGGCTACACCGGGTTCGACTACTACAACGATCAGATCACCGAGGGCCGGTTCGGCGCGCGCCGGCGGCCGAAGGAGTACGTGATCGCCCCGTCCTACATCGGGCCGCCGCGCTACTGAGCCGTCCGGACGCGCCAGGGCCTCAATCCTTGTGCGGATCGTGGCCCCAGTTCATCAGTGAGATCCGCCACGGCGAGTCGGGGTCCTTCCGGGCCTCGCCGCCCTGCTTGAGATGGCGGTGAACGTAGCCTACGACCTTGCGCATGGCCGCGTAATCGTCGTCTGTCAGGTCGGCCTTCTTCTTGTCCTTGATCGCCAGGATGCACCGGCCCATCTCGTGGCCGGTCGACTCGCCGCCGCCCTTTTTCTGGCCGACCTCCCGGCTCGCATCGCTGTCGAGATGCTTCTTCAGCGCCGCCGGCGTCATGTTGACGGCCTCGTTGAAATCCTTCCACGTCGCCGCGTGATCGTCGTCCGCCATCCGCGGGCCTCCTCTACCATGTCGCTCGTGCGCGACAACGCGCCTAGCGCGCGCCGGCTCGCCGCCCCTCCTGCGGTCGGGCGCCGCAGAGCCGGCAGCCGACAGGGCGCCGGAGCGTTTACAGGCCGGCCCCCGGCGGGTATCACCCCGACCCGACACGCCCCTATCCTCCCCGCACCCCATTCCCGAAAAACCAGATGCGCGCCGAGATCGAGCAAGCCTCGGATGCCGCCAAGCAGTCTATAGGGCTGCTGAGGAGGCATCTTTGACTGGGATACAGTCGATAAACGCCTCGCGGAGCTGAACGCGGCTTCCGAGGATCCCGACCTCTGGAACGATGCCGAGGCCGCCCAGAAGGTCATGCGCGAGCGCCAGCAGCTCGACGAGGCCGTCACGGCGATCAAGAAGCTCGAGCGCGACCTCGAGGATGGCGCCACGCTGATCGAACTCGGCGAGATGGAGGGTGACGAATCCTCGATCCGCGAGGGCGAGGCCGCGATCCTGGCCATCGAGAAGGAGGCCGCGAGCCGTCAGGTCGAGACCCTGCTGTCCGGCGAGGCCGACGGCTTCGACACCTATCTCGAGGTCCATGCCGGCGCCGGCGGCACGGAGAGCCAGGACTGGGCCAACATGCTCCAGCGCATGTATGCCCGCTGGGCCGAGCGCCGGAAGTACAAGGTCGAGGTCGTCGAGATGACCGACGGCGAAGAGGCCGGGATCAAGGGCGCCACGCTCCTGATCAAGGGCCACAACGCCTATGGCTGGCTCAAGACCGAGTCCGGCGTGCACCGTCTGGTGCGGATCTCCCCCTACGATTCCAGTGCCCGGCGGCACACCAGCTTCGCCAGCGTCTGGGTCTATCCGGTGATCGACGACCGGATCGAGATCGAGATCAAGGAATCCGATTGCCGGATCGACACCTACCGCTCGTCCGGCGCCGGCGGCCAGCACGTCAACACCACCGACTCGGCGGTGCGCATCACCCACAATCCCACCGGGATCGTGGTGGCGTGCCAGCAGGAGCGCTCGCAGCACAAGAACCGGGCCACCGCCTGGAACATGCTGCGTGCCCGCCTCTACGAGGCCGAGCTGAAGAAGCGCGAGGAGAAGGCCAACGCCGAGGCCGCGTCCAAGACCGATATCGGCTGGGGTCACCAGATCCGGTCCTACGTGCTCCAGCCCTATCAGCTGGTGAAGGACCTGCGCACCGGCACCCAGTCCACGGATCCCGACGAGGTGCTCGACGGCGATCTCGACCCGTTCATGGAGGCCTCACTCGCCCAGCGGGTCTTCGGCGGGGACGAGGCGATCGAGGATATCGACTGAGCCGGCGGCGGCGCTGCCCGCCCTCATCACGCGCGCAGCGACGTGACCCGGGCCAGCGCGCCGTCGATCAGCGTAGCGCTGTCTGGATCGCTTCGCTCCGCTCGCGAAGACGGCGGCTCTGATCAAGGTTCGCGGGGGCGGGCAGCGCCCCCACCCCCGTCGCGCTCGCCTCAGTACCCCAGCGCCGCGCCGTCTTTGCGCGGGTCGGAGCCGGCGGCCAGCGTGCCGGCCTTGCGGTCGATCCAGATGACCTGGCCGCCGCCGAGCGGCAGCGGCGCGCGGATCGCCGGGTGGCCGCGCTCCGTCAGCCCCGCCATCACGCTGTCCGGGACCCCGTCCTCCACCTCCAGGCTGCCGCCATAGGCGAAGCTCCGGGGGGCATCGAGGGCCTCCTGCACGTCGAGACCCCGGTCGAGGAGGCCGGAGAGCAGCTCGACATGCCCCATGGCCTGATAGTGGCCGCCCATGACGCCGAAGGGCGCGACCGCCTGCCCGTCCTTCATCAGCATCCCGGGGATGATGGTGTGCATCGGCCGCTTGCCCGGCCCGACGCTGTTCGGGTGGCCGCCCTCCGTGCGGAAGGACAGGCCGCGATTGTGCAGCAGAACGCCGCTCTCGGGCGCCAGGATGCCCGAGCCGAAGCCTTGGAACACCGAGTTGATCAGCGAGAGGGCGTTGCCGTCCCGGTCGACGACGCAGAGATAGACCGTGTCCTTGTGGGCGCGGCCCTCGGCGATCTCCTGCGCGATCTCGGGATAGATCACCGGCTCCCGAGCCCGGCCCATGTCGATCGCCCCATGGGCGGCGGCCTTCCAGGTGTCGGAGAGCAGATGCTCCACCGGAACTCCGGCCAGGGCAGCATCGCCGAATAGGACGTCGCGGTGGTGATAGGCCTGCTTGCAGGTCTCGGCGAACAGGTGGAGCCGGTCGAGGTCCGACAGGGCGCCGACGTCGTAATGCGTGAGCACGTTGAGCATCATCAGCGCGGCGAGGCCCTGGCCGGCGGGGGGGCACTCGTAGACGTCGTAGCCCCGGTAGCGGGTCGAGACCGGCACGACCACGTCGGGCCGGGCAGCGGCGAAATCGTCGAGGGTGTGCAGGCCGCCGAGGGCCTTGAGCCGGCTCACCATGTCCTCCGCGACCGGCCCGGCGTAGAAGCCGCGCGCGCCCTCCTGGGCGATGCGCCGGAGCGTCGCGGCGAGCTTCGGCAGGCGCAGGACGCTGCCGATGGCCGGCACCTGCCCGCCGGGCAGGTAGGTCTCGGCGGCATGGGGATCGCCGGCGACGCGCTCCGCACCCCGCTGCCAGTCCCAGCCGACCCGCTGCTGGATGACGAACCCGTCCTCCGCGTAGCGGATCGCCGGCTGAAGCAGCTCGCCCAGGGAGCGGGTGCCGTGCTCGCGGACCAGCAGGTCCCAGGCCCCGACGGCGCCCGGCACCGTGACGGCGTGCGGCGAGGCCGGGGTGATGGCGACGCCGTGCTCGGCATACCAGTCGGGTGTCGCGGCGGCGGGCGCGCGGCCCGAACCGTCGAGGGCGATGGGCTTGGTCGCACCGGCGGGGGCGTAGAGGGCGAAGCAGTCGCCGCCGATGCCGGTCATCAGCGGATCGACCACGCATTGGACCGCCACGGCCGCGATGCCGGCATCGACGGCGTTGCCGCCGGCGCGCAGCACCTCGATGGCGGCCAGCGTCGAGAGCGGGTGCGAGGTCGCGACGGCGGCGTTGGCGGCGTAGACCGGGGAGCGGCCGGGGGCGGAGAAGTCTCTCACGGGATGTCCTGCTGTACGGGTCGTCTCAACGAGACGAGGAGGTGGCGGGAATGCCGGTTTGGTGCCGTCCGCGGTGGATGGCGTGCCTGAGGCCGTCTTTGCGAGCACAGCGAAGCAACCCAGCTGGCGCTGCGCCTCCCGACGTCGCGCTGCCCTGGATCACGTCGCTTCGCTCGTGATGACGGACAGGCCGGTATGAATCGCAGGTTCCGACCCGAGCTCGTACCAGGCGGTCACGCATGCTGCCCCCTCGGCATCGCCACCCAATGCCCCGGCGCCACCTCGGTGAGCGGCCCGTCCGGCGGCTGGTCGTGGCCGGCGACGTCCCGTGCGGCGAGGCGGGCGCGCTCCTCGGCCGGATGCGGCACCGGCACGGCGGCGAGCAGGCGGCGGGTATAGGGGTGGCGCGGATCCGCGTAGAGGGCGTCGGCCTCGGCCATCTCGACGATCCGCCCGCGCCAGAGCACCGCGACCCGGTGGCAGAGGTAGCGCACCATCCGCAGGTCGTGGGAGATGAACAGGTAGGACAGGCCCATCTCGTCCTGCAGGTCTTGGAGCAGGTTCACCACCTGTGCCTGGATCGAGACGTCCAGCGCCGCGATCGGCTCGTCGGCGACGATGAAGCTGGGTTTGAGGGCGATCGCGCGGGCGATGCAGATCCGCTGGCGCTGGCCGCCCGAGAACTGGTGCGGGTAGCGTCCCATGAACCGCGGATCGAGTCCGACCCGCTCGAACAGGGATGCCACGGCCTCTCGCCGCTCCGGGCCGCGCATGTCCCGGCGGTGCAGCTTGAACGCCTCCGCGACATAGTCCCCGGCGCTCATCCGCGGGTTGAGGGCGGCATAGGGGTCCTGGAACACGGTCTGCATCCGGGCGCGCATCCTCCGCATCGCGCCCGCCGAGAGCTTGGCGAGGTCGGTGCCCTCGAACGCGATGGTGCCCGAGGTCGGCGGGTTGAGCATGGTCACGGCTCGGCCGATGGTCGATTTGCCGGAGCCGGATTCGCCCACGAGCCCCAGGGTCTCGCCGGGGCGGATGTCGAAGCTCACCCCTTCCACCGCGCTGAACACCGAGGCCTTGCCGCCCCACCAGGAGCGCAGGGGATAGTGCTTGGACAGGTCGCGCACCGCGACGAGCGGATGATCCTGCGGGCTCATCGCGCGGCCTCCCGGCTCAGGAGTTGCGGCAGGTCGTACCAAGCGGCGACGAGGTGGCCGGGGGCAGCGCCGGACGCCTGCGCCAGAGGCGGCATCTCGGTCCGGCAGCGGGGCGTCGCGTAGGCGTTGCGCGGCGCGAAGGGATCGCCCGGCGGGAGGTGGCGCATGTCCGGGGGCGCCCCCTCGATCTGGTGCAGGCGACGCCGGCCCGCACGTCCGCCGGAGAGGTCCGGCAGGGAGCGCAGCAGCCCGAGGGTGTAGGCGTTGCGGGGATCGGCGAAGATGTCGTCCACCGGGCCGCGCTCCAGGATCCGGCCGGCATACATCACCTGCACGGTGTCGCTGATGCCCGCCACCACGCCGAGGTCGTGGGTGATCCAGATGATCGCCATGCCGAGTTCGCGCTTCAGCTCCTGCACCAGGGCGACGATCTCGGCCTGGACGGTGACGTCCAGCGCCGTGGTCGCCTCGTCGGCGATCAGCAGCTTCGGGCGGCAGCTGAGGCCGATGGCGATCATCACCCGCTGGCGCTGGCCGCCGGAGAATTCGTGCGGATACTGGTCGAGGCGCGAAGCCGCGTTCGGGATTCGCACGAGGTCGAGCAGCGCCTTGGCCCGGGCGCGGGCGGCACGGGCATCCAAGCCGAGATGGATGCGCAGCGGCTCGACGATCTGCGCCGCCACGGTCATGCCGGGGTTGAGCGAGCTCATCGGGTCCTGGAACACGAAGCCGATCGCGCCGCCGCGGACCTTTCGGAGTTCGCGTTCCTTCAGAGCGAGGAGATCGCGGCCCTCGAACAGCACCTGCCCGCCGGTGATTCGGCCGGGCGGGCGCGGGATCAGGCCCAGCATGGCCAGCACGTGGACGCTCTTGCCGGAACCCGACTCGCYGACGATCCCCAGCGTCTCGCCCTCGTGCAGGGTGTAGGAGACGCCGTTGACCGCGTGGACCGCGCCGCCGTCGGTGTCGAAGGCGACCGCGAGGTCGCGGACGTCGAGGAGAGGCTTCGTCATGTCCGCTGCCTCGGGTCGAGGGCGTCCCGCAGGCCGTCGCCGAACAGGTTGAAGGCGAGCACCGCCAGGAAGATCGACAGGCCAGGCCAGATCGCCATCCACGGCGCCTCGTCCATGAAGTTCTTGGCGGTGTTGAGCATCGCCCCCCAGGACGGCTCGGGCGGCTGCTGGCCGAGGCCGAGGAACGACAGGCTCGCCTCCGCGATGATCGCGGCCGCGATGGTCAGCGTCGCCTGGACGAGGATCGCCGGGACGATGTTGGGCAGGATGTGGACCCGGGCGATCCGCCATGGCGGATTGCCCATGGCGCGCGCCGCCTCGACGAACTCCTCCGCCGCCACGGCGCGGACCTGTGCCCGGGTCAGCCGGATGAAGGTCGAGGTCGCTGAGAGGCCGATGGCGATCATCGCGTTGACGAGGCTCGGGCCCAGGAAGGCGGCGAGCGCGATCGCCAGGATCAGGAACGGGATCGCCAGGAGCGCATCGGTGAGGCGCGAGATCGCCCCGTCGATCCAGCCACCCGCGTAGCCAGCCAGCAGACCGAGCGGCAGGCCGAGGGAGACGGCCAGCGCTACCGAGACGAGGCCGGCGCCGAGCGACGCGCGGGCGCCGTAGATGATCCGCGAGAGCACGTCGCGCCCGACCTCGTCGCCGCCGAACGGGTGGGCGAGGCTTGGCGACCCGCGGACGTTCCCCCAGTCGGTGGCGGTTGGGTCGTAGGGGGCGATCCAGGGCGCGAACACCGCCATCAGGATCAGCAGGCCGACGATGATGAGCCCCGCAACCGCGCTCTTCCGCGCGCGCAGGCGGCGCCAGAAGGCCGCGAGGGTGCCGGGTTCCTGGAGGAGGGCCGGCGTTCCCGCGGGGGCGGCGAGGCCGGTGGCTTCGGCAATGGGGGTGCCGGTGCTCATCGGTGCCTCGGGAGGTTTGCTCCGATGATCACGCTCCGCACACGCTGCAGTCCGGCACAGGCCATGATGGTTGCGGGCCGGCCTGCGCGAGATGTGACGTGCCCCCTCTCCCGTGCGGGAGAGGGCTGGGGTGAGGGGTGCGACCTCTCCGGAACGTTCTCTTCCCTCACCCTGTCCCTCTCCCGCACGGGAGAGGGGACCCGCGCTTCACTTTGTGCCCTCGATGGCAACTTCCGAAGTCGCGACCTTGAGGAATGCGAGAGGGCCTCGCGCTCGAACACCGCCATTATGCCCGCCTCAGCTTCGGGTTCACGGCCGCGGCGAGCAGGTCGGCGGCGAGGTTCAGCGCGATGTAAGTGGCGGCCGTGCAGATCACGACGCCCTGCACGGTGGCGAAATCCCGGTTGAATACCGCATCGACCATCAGCTTGCCGAAGCCCGGCACCGAAAACACCTGCTCGGTGAGCACCGCCCCCGACAGGAGCTGCCCGAATTCCAGCGCGCCCAAAGTGATGATCGGGATCGCCGCGTTGGGCAGCGCGTGCCGCAGGGTCACCCGGAGCGGCGAGACGCCCTTGGCGCGGGCCGTGCGCACGTAGTCCGATCCGAGCACGCCCAGCATCGCCGCGCGGGTGTGGCGCATCATCACCGCCGCGATGGCGTTGCCGAGCACGAAGGCCGGCATCACCATGGCGGCGAGGTTGTCCGACAGGCTCTCGAAGGGCGAGACGTAGCCGGAGGCCGGCAGCCAGCCGAGTTCCACCGAGAACAGCAGGATCAGCAGGATCCCGAGCCAGAAATTCGGCACCGACAGGCCCCACAGGGCGATCCCGTTGGCGATCGTGTCGGCGGCCTGGCCGCGCTTCACGGCCGAGAGCACGCCCATCGGCACGCCGATGGCCAGCGCCACCAGCATGGCAAGGCAGGCGAGTTCCAGCGTCACCGGCAGCTTCTCGACGATCAGCTCGGAGACCGGCTTCTGCAGCCGGATCGACTCGCCGAGATCGCCCCGGAGCACGCCGCCGGCCCAGTAGGCGTAGCGCACCGGCAGGGGCTCATTGAGGTGGTACTTCTCGCGGATGAAGGCGATCACCTGCGGGTCGCGCTCCTCGCCGGTCAGCGCCGTGGCGACGTCCCCCGGCAGCAATTGCTGCAGGGCGAAGATGATCATTGAGGCAAGGATCAGGGTCGGGAGCGCCAGGGCGAGGCGTCGGGCCAGAAATCGAAGCATCAGAACCGCAGCATCAGTTGAGCTTCAGCCCGGTGAAACGCACGAGGCCGTCCGGATAGGGCACGAAACCCGTGATCTTCTGGCTGTAGGCCCAGAGCAACTTGCGGTGCAGGATGTAGATCCCGGGCCGATCCTTCAGGACCTGATCGGCGAGCGCCTTCCATGCGGCCTTGCGTTGGGCCGGGTCGACGGTGCCCCGCTCGGCCTGGAGGGCCGCATCGGCCTCCGGGCTGCAATATTTGGGATAGTTCAGCGCCGCCTTGCAGGCGAGGAAGCTGAAGGTGTTGCCGTCAGGATCGGAGCGGCCGCTCCAGGAATAGAGCTGCGCCTCGTAATTGCCCTTGTCGGCGGCATCCAGCGCGGTGGTGAAGTCCACCGCCTGGATCTTCACGTCGAACCCGGCCTCCTTGGCCATGGCCTGGATCACCTGCCCGGTCCGCGGCGAGTCGCTGTCGGCGTAGACGGTGAGCGTGATCTGCGGGTTCGGCTTGCCGGCCTCGGCCAGCAGCGCCTTGGCTTTGGCCACATCCCGCTTCGGGATCGGGTATTCGGCGACGTAGTTCGGATTCTTCGGGTTGACCCACTGGTTCCCGGCCAGGAACTCACCGTTGTAGACCACTTGGTTGATGGCGTTGCGATCGAGCGCCGCCTCGAGGGCTGCCCGCACCTTTGGATCTGCCACCGGCGAGCCGGCCTTGTTCGGGTTGAGAAGAATTTCCAGGAAGCCGAGCTCGTAGGTCGATTCGATCTTCAGCTTGGCGTCGCGCTTCACCTGCGCCACGTCGGTGGGGGCGAGCCGCTCCAGAAGGTCGAGTTGCCCGGCGCGCAGGTTGGTGAGCCGCACCGTCGCGTCCGGGATCGGCCGGAACTCGATCCGCTGGATGTGGATCGCGTCCTTGTTCCAATAGTCGGGGAAGCGCTCGACCACGATCCGGTCCTGCGGCACCCGCTCGACGAACCTGTAGGGGCCTGCGCAGACCGGAGCGCTGGCGAACTTGTCGCCGAGCCGCTCCGCGGCCTTCGGCGAGATCATCATGCCGGCCCGGTCGGTGAACTGCGCGAGCAGCGGCGCGAACGGCTGCTTCAGGTTGATCCGGAAGGTGAGGTCGTCGACCACATCCACGGAGTCGATCGGCGCGATCTCCGAGCGACGCTGCGAGCCCGGCAGCTTCATGTGCCGCTCGATCGAGAACTTGGCCGCCGCGGCGTCGAGCTTCTCGCCGTCGTGGAACAGCACGCCCTGGCGCAGGTGCATGGTCAGCGCCTTCTCGTCGGGGGAGAGTTCCCAGGAGGTGGCAAGCTGCGGCACAGGCTTCAGGTCCGGCCCGATATCGACGAGCTTGTCGCACAGAGCGGCGAAGACCATCCGGCTCGCGAAGGTGCGGGCGAGCGTCGGATCCAGGGCGTCCGGATCCTCCATCATGCCGTAGCGCAGGGTCTGCGCGGCGGCAGGGCCGGCGAAGGCGAGTCCGGCGAGGAGGCAGGCGGCGAGACGCAACATGGGACCGGTCCGGTGGCGTGCGAAGGTGGCGGGAGGGATCGGCCACGCCGACCCATGGGCGGTCGACACTGTCGCGTACCGCCGTGGCATGCACAATCCCAGGCAGCATCCATGCCAGCTGATCAACACGCATCTTGTATACAGCTGTCTGCCCCGGGCCGGCGCGGGGCCGTGCCGCTCCGCCGCGACCGCGGCGTAGACGCGATTCAATCGGGCTGGGATAAGTTGAATTGTACGGATTTCCGGAACAGGCCGGCAAATTGTTCGACCGCACAAGGTCGGACATGTATTCCTAATGATGACGCAGGTATGATGGTCCGACGGCACATCGTCATGTTGCCGGCGTTGTGCTGGAATCAGCGGCGTCGCGACTTCTACGCTGTGACGGCCGACGTCTCGACGGAGGGAATCCGGTTCCGCTCCTCCTCCCGCCTCGCGGCCGGGGAGGATCTGACCTGCAGCATCCGCCATGTCGGGACGCTGGAAGCGCGCATCGCCCGCGTGGCCGGCCAGGAGTTTATCGTCTCCGTCCGGGGAGGGCGCGCGATCGTCACCGACCTTGTCCGTCAGTTCGTGACACTGGCGCGGGCTCAGGATCTGCGGCAGGAACCGATCCGCGTCGATCGGCGAATCGTACCGAAGCAGAAGATCGTTCAGGTGACGACCGCGTCCGGCGAAGCGTTCAACGGCCATGTGCTGAACGTCTCGGCCTCCGGTGTCGCGTTGCTCGTGGACCACGCGCTGGAGATCGGGGCGACGATCCAGGTGGGACGGAAATCCGCAACGGTGATGCGCCACTTCACGCACGGCGTCGGTGCCGCCTTCTTGGAGCCCTTCGCGCCGGCCGCGGTCCACGAAGCGATGTCGCTCTGAAGCGTCACCCCCTCGCAGAGGTGGCGCGACGGCGCTACATCTTGTCGGGTCCAGCGAAGGATCCCCGATGAAGCGTCTGCTCTCCACCCGAACCGCCGCGCCCCTGACGCTCCTGCCGGCTGCACTCCTGTTTCTTCCCCAGGCGGCGCTCGCCCATCCGGGACACGGTGCCGCGACGGGCGCCGAGGCGGGCTTTCTCCATCCGCTGATGGGCGCCGACCACGTTCTGGCGATGGTGGCGGTCGGCCTCCTCGCGAGCCTGCGCGGCGGACGCGCGCTCTGGGCGCTGCCGCTGTCCTTCCTGGGGCTGATGTGTGCGGGTGCGGGTCTCGGCCTGGCCGGCTTCGCGCTGCCCTATGTCGAGGCCGGGATCGCACTCTCCATCGTGGTCTTCGGCCTCGCCGCCATCGTCGGCCTCCGCGCGCCGGTCGCCCTGCTCGCTACCCTGGTCGGTGCCTTTGCGGTGTTCCACGGCTACGCCCACGGGACCGAGATGCCGGAGACCGGCTCCGGCGTGGCCTTCGGTTTCGGTTTCCTGGCGGCCACCGCGCTCCTGCACGCGGCCGGGATCGGACTCGGAGTTGCGGCGACGCGGGTTGGAGCCATGCGGGCGGCGCCGGTGCTCGGTGCCGCCATCGCCGCGGCCGGCTTCGCCCTCTTGGCGCTGCCGGCCTGAGCGCGGCGGACGACCCGCCCCCCGGGCGCCCGCCCTGCGCCGGCGCGGCGCCGCGCCTGAGCATCCGCATCGATTTCGGACCGGGGCACCGCCTCGGTCCCGGAAAGGTGCGGCTGCTTGAGATGATCGCCGAGCACGGCTCCATTTCAGGCGCCGGCCGCGCGCTGGGGATGTCGTAACGGCGGGCGTGGCTGCTGGTCGAGGCGATGAACACCGGTTTCGGCCGACCGGTGATCCAGGCGCAGACCGGCGGCCGGGCCGGGGGAGGCGCCCGCCTCTCGCCCCTCGGAGCCGAGGTCGTGAGCCGGTACCGGGCCGCGGAGGCGGCCGCCGATGCTGCGGCCGCTCCGTTCTTGAGCCCCCTCGGGCAGGCCGAGGACGCGTAACCGGTTCGGGCGTGGGGACGAACCCGGCTGCGATGTCACAGGCCCCTCGGGGCTGACCTCGCCGCTTTCCGCCCCACGTCCCGCCGGTCGCAACAATCCCGGCGGCAGGAAAAGGACCCACCATGACGAAGTTTGCGACGCTCGCCCTGATGAGCCTGCTCACCGCGGCCACCGGCGCGCAGGCGGCCCAGAAGGTCGAACGCCTGCGCGGAACCGTCGAGGCGGTCGCGGGCGGCGGCTTCACGCTGAAGACCCTCGACGGCGCATCGGAGCCGGTCACGCTCGCTCCGGACGCCAAGGTCTCCTGGGTGGTCCCGTCCAGCCTCGACGCCATCAAGGACGGCGTGTTCATCGGCACCGCCACCAAGGGCGAGCCGCCGGTGGCGCTGGAGGTGGTGCTGTTCCCCGAAGCGATGCGCGGCACCGGCGAGGGCCATTACGACTGGGACATGATTCCCGATCACACGGCCGGCGGCGCGTCGGTGAAGAGCGCCATGACCAACGGCACCGTGAAGGCCGACATCCGGTCCACGGCCCCGGACGCGCCCCGGGTGAAGAGCGCCATGACCAATGGCACCGTGAAGGCGACCGGCGGCGGGGCGGAGCGGACGCTCACGGTGGATTACGGCCAGGGTCAGTCCCTGCAGGTTCTGGTGCCTCCGCAGGCGCCGGTCGTCAGCTTCGAGCCGGCCAGCGCCTCGGCGCTCGCCCCCGGCGCCAAGGTCTTCGTGATTGCGGCGCGGGGTGACGACGGCCGCTTCACGGCCCGGCGCGTCGCGGTCGGCAAGGACGGCCTGACGCCGCCCATGTGAGGGGGCGCTGAGCCGCAATCATCGCGGCGGCCACCCGACGCCCGGGCACGGGCGAATCGCCCGACGCGAGACGAGAGGCTCGGCCCCCGAATGGCGCCGGGCCGCCGGATGCCCCGACAGGCGGCATATCCGCTGCTCAGGACAGCATTCGTGCACATTCGGCAGACCGTTGCCGACTAAATCACCCTGAAAATGTTGCCACGCCGCAACATCGCGCTGGAACTGCCAAGGCGGCCGCGAATCCTCGTTGCTCGCCGAAACCCGTTCGCACATGGTGATCGTGCACGGGGGCATCGCCAAGCGAGAGCCCGCAGGAGCCTGCCACCTAAGACGCAGGCCTAACCTACAAAACGTGCGGCTAGACCCGGACAACCGGGCACGTCCGCATCATTGGGTCTCGAAGCTTTGGAGATGTCTATGAAGCTCTTGAAGAGCTCGTTGCTCGGGTCTGCTGCCGCGTTCGCGGCGGTGGGTGCTGCGCATGCCGCCGACCTGCCGGTCAAGAAGGCGGTTCCGATCGAGTACGTCCGCGTCTGTGGCGCCTACGGCGCCGGGTTCTTCTACATCCCCGGCACCGACACCTGCCTGCGCATCTCGGGCCGCGCCCGGTTCGAGGGCGGCTACATGACCAGCTACTCGCGCCAGTTCGGCAACCCCGGCGACACGTCCGGCTACCAGGGCCGCCTGCGCATCAACATGGATGCCCGCACCCAGACCGCCTACGGCACCCTGCGCGCCTTCGTCCGCCTCGATGCCGGCGCCCGCACCGGCTATTCCGGCGTCGGCACCTCCGGCACCCAGCAGCGCATCGGCCAGGCCTATCCGGGCATCGGCATCGACAGCTTCAGCCGTGACCAGCAGTTCATGAACGTCGACAAGGCGTTCATCCAGTTCGCCGGCATGACCGCCGGTCGCGCCTCCTCGTTCTTCGACTTCTACGCTCACGACTTCGAGTTCGCCGGCGCCACCGCCGGTTCGGACATCGCCTCCACCAACCTGCTCGCCTACACGGCGACCCTCGGCAACGGCCTGTCCGCCACGATCTCGGCCGAAGACCCGGTCTTCCGCCGCAGCCCGATCTACTCGCCGACCAACAACCCGGCCGGCATCACGACCAACGGCGCGATTGCCGTCTTCGGCCAGACGAACTCGCCGGCTCCGGTCTTCATCGGTTACACCAACGGCCTGCCGACCCGGTACAGCCAGGTCGACGTGATCCAGCGCTCGCGGATGCCCGACGTCGTCGGCGCCCTGCGCCTCGATCAGGCCTGGGGCTCGGCCCAGCTCACCGCCGCCGTGCACGAGCTGAACGTCGGCAACGTTCAGAACGGCGCCGGCACCGGCACGGGTTCGAACGTCAGCATCCCGCACACCAGCAACTCGTATGGCTGGGCGGTTCAGGGCGGCCTGAAGATCAACACGCCGTTCATCGCCCCGGGCGATGCCCTGTACCTGCAGGGTGCCTACGGCTCCGGCGCGCAGCTCTACACCGGCTACTCCGCCTTCAGCGGCTCCTACTCGCAGAACGCCGCGACGATCCAGGGTCAGAAGTTCAGCCAGTTCTTCAACGACGCGACGGTCAACCCGTTCACCGGGCAGATGGAGCAGTCGACGAGCTTCACGGTCGTCGCCTCGTACCTGCACTACTGGACGCCGGAATGGCGCTCGGCCTTCTTCGGCTCCTACGGCGAGATGGACTTCCGCAGCGGCGCTCGCGCCGCACAGGGTGCCATCTTCAGTCTGGTCAATCCCGGTGGAACGAACTCCTTCGGCGCCAACGCCGTCGGCACGCCGGGCACGACCTTCTACAACCTCAGCGAGGCGCTCCGCGACACCTACCAGTTCGTGGCGGGCGGCAGCATCATCTGGTCGCCGGTCAAGGACCTGGATATCGGTGTCGAGGGCTACTACACCCAGATCGGCGTGAAGAGCGGCCGCGTCATCGACAAGGACAAGAGCCCGACCGCCTACGCCAACGTCGCCGGCATCAACAACGGCACGTTCGTGCCGCGGACCACGACGTCGGACGGCGTGTCCTCGTTCCGCTTCCGCGTCCAGCGCGACTTCTAAGCCGCTTTACCGGCGCCGAGGCTCCGGCCTCAGCGCCGGTCCCCGTGCTTCAGGGACCTCAAGGCTCGGCTTCGGCCGGGCCTTTTTCATTGTGCGCAGCCGTTCCGACCGCGCGCGACGGCCCGGTCGACCGCGCTGGCTGAACACTCCGCCGCGTTGAGCGCGTCTGGCTGCGACCCGGCGCCGGTTGGACTCGTTCCCGCCACGCGAGACGGCGCGTTCCGTGGAAGCGCGACCGCGCCGCGGCGGCGCGCCGCCCTGCGCGTCCCGATGCGGCGCCGYGCCCGCCCGACACGCGCCCGATCCCACTCCGCGAACTCCGGCATCGCCGCCGAGGGGTCGCTCCCGCGAGACGCGATCCCCGCCCATCCCTGCGCGCGCGGCCGTCGCCGCCATGCCGCGCCGCGAGCGTCCCGGATGCGGCGCGCAGTGCCTTCGTCGGGCCGCGACGACCGCGCACCGCCTGGGCCATCGGTCCCCGCCACCCGACCCCTGAATCGGCCCCCGACTCCGCGATCGCTTCTCCGCAGGCCGAATCGCCGAACCCGTTGACGGCCGTCGCGACGCCGAATCGCCCGCCGGAGGCGGAAAGCCGGCGTTGCGGGCCGGTGAGGCGTCCGCAGCCGTCGTTCGATCGCGCGCCGAGGCGACGGATTCGGCCGATCTTCTTCGCGTCGCTCAACAGTCTCTCCTAACTGAAATGTAATACTCAATATAAGAAGATATCAATTCAAGTTTCCAAGCAATGATCTTATCAAACCAAATATGTAATTTTCGTCGAGGACAATTTTTGTGGCCTAACTGCCACAAAGAACGATCCAGACTGACTTCATCGTGAATCACGATTGCCTAAATCCAAGTCGATGCACAGTGTCGAGATGCAGATGGGCGTCGAGATCGCTGCATCGGGACAAATTTCTCTAGCGAAATGAGCAAATTTTTCCGGATGTAATTGGAAATGACTGAATTGGTCTAGCCTGTTGCGAAGTTTAACATCTGATTTCCGGAGACATCGATGGCATTGCTGAAATCATCGTTGCTCGGGTCTGCTGCCGCGTTCGCGGTGGTGGGCGCTGCGCACGCCGCCGACCTGCCGGTCAAGAAGGCGGTTCCGATCGAGTACGTCCGCGTCTGTGGCGCCTACGGCGCCGGGTTCTTCTACATCCCCGGAACCGACACCTGCCTGCGCATCTCGGGCCGCGCCCGGTTCGAGGGCGGCTACAGGACCGTCTACTCGCGGCAGGCCGGGACGAATAACGGCGACGATTCCGGTTACCAGGCCCGGATGCGCATCAACCTGGATGCGCGCACGCAGACCGCCTACGGGACGCTGCGCGCCTTCGTGCGCCTCGATGCGGGGTCGCGGACCGGCTACGACCGGTCGGGCACCCAGGCGCGGATCGGGCAGGCCTATGACGGCACCGGCGTCGACCAGAACGGCCACGCGCAGCAATACATGAACGTCGACAAGGCGTTCATCCAGTTCGCCGGGCTCACCGCCGGTCGCGCCTCATCGTTCTTCGACTTCTACGCCCACGACTTCGAGATCGCCGGCGCCACGATGGGCTCGGACATCGCGTCGACCAACCTCCTCGCCTACACGGTCGCCGTCGGCGACGGCCTGTCGGCGACGCTCTCGATCGAGGACCCGGTGTTCCGCCGCAGCCCGATCTTCTCGCCGTCGGCGGGGGCCTCCCCGGTCAGCCCCGTCTTCGTGGGCTACGCCAACGCCCTCCCGTCCAGCTACAGCGCCATCGACACCATCCAGCGCGAGCGCCTGCCCGATTTCGTCGGTGTCCTGCGCGTCGATCAAGCCTGGGGCTCCGCCCAGATCTCAGCCGCGGCCCACGAGCTGAACGTCGGCAACCTGACCACGGCCGCGGCGCTGCCGGCGGGAGCCCCCGGCGTCATCACCGGCGTCCCCCACACCAGGAGCGTGGAGGGCTGGGCGGTGCAGGGCGGCCTGAAGATCAACACGCCGTTTATCGCTCCGGGCGACGCCTTGTATCTCCAGGGCGCCTACGCGGAGGGCGCCCAGATGTATACCGGCTACTGCGCGTTCACCGGCTGCTACCAGCAGGTCAACACGCTCATCCAGGGGCAGAAGATCGGGCAGACCTTCGCGGACGCGACGATCAACCCGTTCACCGGCCAGCTGCAGACGTCGACCAGCCTCTCGGCGGTCGCCTCCTACTTGCATTACTGGTCGCCGGACTGGCGCTCGGCCATCTTCGGCGGCTACGGCGAGCAGGATTTCGGCCGCGGCGCCCGCCTGGCGCAGGGGGCGGCGTTCAACTTCGTCAACCCGAACGGCGCCAACAGCTTCGGCACCAACGGCGTCGGCGCCCCTGGCACCCGGTTCTACCAGCTCAGCCAGGCCTTGCGCGACACCTACCAGTTCGTCGCCGGCGGGAGCCTCATCTGGTCGCCCGTGCGCGACCTCGATATCGGCGTGGAGGCGCTGTACATGCAGGTCGGCGTGAAGGGCGGTCGCGCGATCGACCTCGACAAGAGCCCCACGGCCTACGCCAACGTCGCCGGCATCAACAACGGCACGTTCGTCCCGCGCACCATGACGCAGGACTCGGTCTCGCAGGTCCGCCTCCGCGTCCAGCGCGACTTCTGATCGGCGCGGCCGGCGGCGGAGCGCCGCGCGCGCCGCCGGACTCCGTGCACAACGCCGTCGAGGCCCGGCCCCGCGCCGGGCCTCTTTTCGTGCGCATCCGAGCGACCACGCCGAGCTGGCTTTAATCCCCGCTCGCGGAACAGGTCGTGCCCTTTGTCCCCCGGATCGCGTTGCCGCCCTTCATCGGCGCTGTTACGCGGAATGTCACTTTATCTCCGCCGATCCCGCGGGACTCGACGGGCCGGGATTTCCCGTGCGGTCGCGGTCGCGGCGCCCGGGGAACGGTGAAACGGCCCGCAAGCGGTCAGATATCCGGGGGGACGCCATGACCAGCACAGTTTCGTCGAGCCCGATTCCCGCCTCCACGGACAATCGGGCGGCCGAGCGGCGCGCGGACCGGATCTGGCCCGGTCGCTGGTGGCGCCTTGTCGACAGCAAGATCGGCATCATACCGCTGCCGGTCTACCTGATCCTGGCGATTCTCATCGCCGTCCTGGTCCAGGAAGGCGAGATCAAGCCCGACGGGCCGACCATGATCGCCGTGCTGGTGATGGGCGGCTTCACCTGCGCGGAGATCGGCAAGCGGATCCCGATCCTGAAGAACATCGGCGCCGGGGCCATCTTCGCGACCTTCATCCCCTCGGCGCTCGTCTATTACGCGTTGGTGCCGCCGCAGATGGTGAAGGCGATCACCGACTTCACCAAGTTCACCAACTTCCTCTACATCTACATCGCCACGATCATCGTCGGCTCGATCCTCGGCATGGACCGCGAGGTCCTGATCAAGGGCTTCCTCAAGATCTTCGCGCCGCTCGCGATCGGCTCGGTGGCGGCGGCCGTGGTCGGCACGCTGGTCGGCACGCTCCTCGGCCTCGGCCCGTACAAGACGTTCTTCTTCATCGTGGTGCCGATCATGGCCGGTGGCGTCGGCGAGGGTGCGATCCCGCTCTCCATCGGCTACGCGGCGATCCTGGGCCTGCAGCAGGGCGTCGTCTTCGCCCAGGTCCTGCCGCCGGTGATGCTGGGCTCGCTCACGGCCATCATCTTCTCCGGCACGCTCAACGCCGTCGGGAAGCGGTACCCCCACCTCACCGGCGAGGGACGGCTCCAGCCCGATTCGGACGAGATGAAATCGAGCGATGCGCAGGCCAAGTCGGAGGCCGCGCGCGGGCAGATCGACGCCGCCACGATCGGCGCCGCGGGGCTCACCGCCATCACCCTCTATCTGCTCGGCGTCATCGCCCATCACCTGATCGGTTTGCCGGCGCCGGTCGCCATGCTGTTCCTGGCGGTCTTCGCCAAGCTCGCCAGCGCGGTGTCGCCGCACCTCCAGGCCGGCGGCTTCGTGGTCTACAAGTTCGTGCAGGTCTCCATGACCTATCCGCTGCTCTTCGCCATCGGCGTTGCGCTGACGCCCTGGCACGAACTCATGGCGGCCTTCACCCTGGTGAACCTGATCACCATCGTGTCGACCGTGACGACGCTGATGACCGTGGGCTTCTTCGTCGGCCGCTGGCTCGGGATGTATCCGATCGAGACCGCCATCGTGAATGCCTGCCACAGCGGCCAGGGCGGCACCGGCGACGTGGCGATCCTCACGGCGGCCAACCGCATGGCACTGATGCCCTTCGCGCAGATCGCCACCCGCATCGGCGGCGCGCTGACCGTCACGGGCACGATCATCGCCATGAAGTGGATCGGTGCCTGACCGGCACCCGGAAAGGACGTCAACATGGCCGGTGATGCCGGGGCCGTCGGAGCCACGCTCCAGTCGAGGATCGGCGCGATCCTCCGCTCGACGAGCGGCAACTTCCTGGAGATGTTCGACTTCTTCCTGTTCGGGTTCTACGCCACGTATATCGCGCGGGCGTTCTTCCCCTCGGGCAACGAGACGACCGAGCTGCTCCTGACCTTCGGCACGTTCTGGCTCGGGGCGCTGATGCGGCCCCTCGGGGCGATCGTGCTCGGCGCCTATATCGACCGGATCGGGCGCCGGAAGGGCCTGATCATCACCCTGGCGATCATGGCGAGCGGCACGGTGCTCATCGCCTTCTGCCCGAGCTACGCCACCATCGGCGTCGCGGCCCCGCTGATCGTGCTCGCCGGCCGGCTGCTGCAGGGCTTCTCGGCGGGCGTCGAGATCGGCGGCGTCTCGATCTACCTGTTCGAGATCGCCACCCCCGGGCGGCGCGGCCTCTACACCTCGTTCCAGTCGGCGAGCCAGCAGGTCGCGATCATGTTCGCCGCCCTGATCGGCTACGGGCTGAACGCCTTCCTCACCAAGCAGCAGATCGGCGATTTCGGCTGGCGCATCCCGTTCCTGATCGGCTGCCTGATCGTGCCGTTCATCTTCCTCATCCGCCGCTCGCTGCAGGAGACGCAGGAATTCGCCAAGCGGACCCGCCATCCCAGCACCCGCGAGATCCTGACCACGGTGGCCGCCAACTGGCGGATCGTGCTGCTCGGCATGATGCTGACCACGATGACGACGGTGACCTTCTACATGATCACCGTCTACACCCCGACCTTCGGCAAGAACGTCCTCAAGCTCACCGAGACCGACAGCCTCATCGTCACGCTCTGCGTCGCCATCACCAACTTCATCTGGCTGCCGGTGGGCGGGGCTCTGTCGGACGCGATCGGGCGCAAACCGGTGCTGCTGACGATCTCGACCCTGTCGCTGCTGACGACCTACCCGGCGCTGCACTGGCTCGTGGCAGACCCGACCTTCGGCAAGATGCTCGCCGTGGAGTTGTGGTTCTCGTTCTTCTTCGGCGTCTACAACGGCGCCATGGTGGTCTCGCTCTCCGAGGTCGTCCCCGCCCATGTTCGGGCGAGCGGCTTCTCGCTGGCCTACAGCCTCGCCACCGCCCTGTTCGGCACGGCCACGCCGATGGTCTCGACCTACCTGATCGAGAGGACCGGCGACCGGGCGGCACCGAGCTACTGGCTGATGGCGGCGGCGGCCTGCGGCATCGTCGCGACGCTCGCCCTGTTCCGGGGGCGCCCCGGGCTGGAACGGGTTCCCGCTCACGCCTGAGGGCCGAGGCCGCTCAGGTCTCCTGCCAGATCCGGATCCGGGCCTTGAAGGCGGCCCGGATATGCGCCCGGGCCGCGGCCTCGGCGCCGTCGCCGTCATGGGCGCGGATCGCCGCCACGATGGCGGCGTGCTCGGCGAGGGAGTCGGCCGCGCGTTCGGGGGCCGCGAGGGTGGTGGCGCCCGGCAGCAGCACCAGCGAAAGGCGCATCGTCTCCAGGGTGCCCTGCAGGAAGCGGTTGCGCGCGGCGCCGTGGATCTGACGGTGGAACAGACGGTTGGTCCGCGCCAGCGCGGCTGCGTCGCCCGTGAGCGTCCGGTCCCGGGCGACCATCTCCTCAAGGATCTCGGTCTCGACCGCGCTGGCATGGATCGCCGCGAGGCGCGCCGCCGTCCCCTCGAGCACCTCGCGCAGGTCGTAGAGTTCGCTCACCTGCCCGTAATCGAGCTGCGCCACGCTGGCGCCCCGGTGCGGCTCATGGGCGACGAGGCCCTGCGCCTCCAGCCGCCCGAGCGCCTCGCGGACCGGCGTGCGGCTGATCTGGAACCGCTCGGCGAGGTCCGCCTCGCGCAGCCGGCTGCCGGGGGCGAGCTCGCCCTCCTCGATCGCCCGCAGCAGGCGTTCATAGGCGCCGGCGCCGCTCGGGCGCTCTGCGTCGCTGGCCTTCATCTCCGGCTCTCCTCGCCTCGGCCATAGCCTGAAACCGGGCGCTCCGGAACGCTTGTGCTGAATTGCATGCAGACGTATACAATGCTGCTAGGGCAATCGATCGTGAGGAGGCGGGCATGCAGCGACCGGGCGATGCGCAGTGGGATGTGGTGGTCGTCGGGTCAGGCAACGCCGCCATGAGCGCCGGCCTCGCCGCCCTGGAGCGCGGCGCCTCGGTGCTGATGATCGAGAAGGCCGAACGGGATCTCGCCGGCGGCAACACCGCCTACACGGCCGGCGCCATGCGCGTCGTCTACGCGGGCAACGGCGACCTGATCCCGCTTCTGGCCGATCCCGCTGATCCGCGCCTGCGCCGCACCGATTTCGGTGCCTACACAGCCGAAATGTTCGAGGCGGACCTCCTCGGCTTCAACGACGGCCGGCCGCTCTCGCGGGAGCAGCGAATCCTGATCGACGAGAGCGGCGCGGCTCTGCGCTGGCTCGCGACCCAGGGGGTGAAGTTCGAGCCGATCTATTCCCGGCAATCCTTCGAGAAGGACGGGCGCTTCGTGTTCTGGGGCGGCCTGACGCTCGCGACCCATGACGAGGGCTTCGGCCTCGCCCGGGCCGAGCTAGAGGCCTTCACCGAGGCCGGCGGCGAGATCCGCTACGGTTGTCCGGCCACCGGGCTGATCGTCGAGGACGGGCGCGTCGCCGGCGTGGACACGCCGCAGGGCGCGTTCCGCGCCCGGGCCGTGGTGCTCGCCTGCGGGGGCTTCGAGTCGAACGCCGCCCTGCGGACGCGCTATATCGGCGAAGGCTGGGACAAGGCGCGGGTCCGCGGCACGCCGCACAATCAGGGCGACGGGCTGCGGATGGCGCTGGACCTCGGCGCGAAGGCCCACGGCTTCTACGGCGGATGCCATGCGACGCCGATGGATCTGCACACCCCCGATTACGGCAACCTCGACCTGCCCCACGGCGAGCGCAAGCACTACCGGAAGATCTGCTACTTCCTGGGGCTCATGCTCAATGCTGACGGCGCGCGGTTCGTCGACGAGGGCAAGGATTTCCGCAACTATACCTACGCGCAATTCGGCCGCGCGATCATGGAGCAGCCGGGCCACGTGGCGTGGCAGATCTTCGACGCCAAGGTCGATCACCTGCTCTACAGCGAGTACCGGTTCCACGACGCGCATTTCGTCGAGGCCGAGACCCTGGACGGCCTCCTCGACAAGCTCGAAGRCATCGACCGCGTCGCGGCGCGGCGCACCATCGCGGCGTTCAACGCCGCCGTGGACCAGTCCGTGCCGTTCGACCCGACCGTCAAGGACGGGCGCGGCACCCGGGGGCTCGCCCTGCCGAAGTCGAACTGGGCGCAGGCGATCGAGACCGGACCGTTCAAGGCGTATCCGGTCACGGGGGGGATCACCTTCACGTATGGCGGCGTCGAGGTCGGCGACGACGGCGGGGTGAAGCGGGAGGACGGCAGCGCCATCCCCGGCCTCCACGCCTGCGGCGAGATGGTGGGCGGCGTGTTCTTCAACGGCTATCCGGGCGGCTCGGGCCTGACTTCCGGCGTGGTGTTCGGCCGGCGCGCCGGCTACGGCGCCGCGGCGAATGCGCGGGGCTGAGGACCCACGCTCCATCCTGTGCCCGTGCTGCCAGATCGGGGTGTGAATCCGCGACCCCGCAAAAGGCGCTGGGCACGTCGGGGACCCGCTCGATCCCCGCATCGGCCGCTCGCCCCCTGTCCGGGCTGCCGCGACGGGCGTAGAAGCCCGTCATGCCCCCCCGACAGGCCGTCTTCACAATCACCCGCGGCGTCCCGTTCCTGCCGACGCTCGCCGAGGCGCTGCTCTCGGGCCGCCTCGTCGGGCCGGTGGCGGACGACCCGTTAGCTCTCGCCGCCGTCACCCTCTACCTGCCGACACGCCGCGCGGCCCGGGCACTCTCGGCGATCCTCGCCGACAGGCTAGGCCGCGACGCCCCGGGTCAGGCAACCCTGCTGCCCCGGATGATCCCCCTGGGGGAGGCCGACGAGGCCGAACTCGACCTCGCCGCCGAGCCGCTGCTGGAGGAGAACGCCGATCCGCTCAGCGTTCCGATGCCGCCCCTGGAGCGGCGGCTGATCCTCGCCCGCCTCGTCCAGGCCTGGGCCAGGACCGTGGACCGGACCCTGCTGCCCCTCGACGCCGAGGTGCCGTTCCTCGTGCCGTCTTCCCCCGCCGACGCGATCGGTCTCGCCGGCGACCTCGAACGGCTGATGGATGCGCTCACCGTCGAGGGCCTGCCCTGGTCGGAGATCGGCGCCGCCGTCGAGGCGGAGTATTCCCGCTATTTCGGCCTGACCCTCGACTTCGTGAAGATCGCCGCCGAGAACTGGCCGAAGCTCCTGGCCGAGCGGGGCCTGGCCGATCCCGTCGCCCGCGCCCGCGGCCTCGTGCTCGCCGAGGAGCGGCGCCTGTCGCGCAGCCCGACCCCCGATCCCGTGATCGTCGCCGGCTCCCTCGGCTCGGTTCCCGCCACCGCACGGCTCATCGCGGCCGTGGCGAAGCTGCCCCGGGGTGCCGTGGTTCTGCCCGGCCTCGACCTCGACCTCGATGCCTCCGGCTGGGACGGCATCGACACCGGCGAGGGCTTCTCCCGCGTGATCGCCCATGGCCACCCGCAGGCGGTGCTGCACCGGCTGCTCGGTGCGGAGAACCTCGACCTCGACCGCGCGGAGGTCGTCGCCCTGGGCGAGCCCGAGGCCGGCCAGAGCGCCCGGGCCGCGCTCCTGTCGCAGGCCCTCCGACCGGCCGACACCACCGACGCCTGGGCCGACCTCGATCCGGAGGCCCGCGACACCGTCGCGCGCCATGGCCTCGACGGGCTGGCGCTTGCCGAGGCAGCCGATGAGCGCGAGGAGGCGCTGGTCGTCGCCGTGGCCCTCCGCGAGGCGCTTGAGAGGCCCGGCGCCACCGCGGCCCTCATCACTCCCGACCGGGGGCTCGCCGGCCGGGTCGCCGTGGAGCTGCTGCGCTGGGGGATCGTGGCGGAGGATTCGGCGGGGCTGGCGCTGGCCGGCAGCCCCGCCGGCCGACTCGCCCGGCTCGCGGCCGAGCTCGCGGCGGATCTCGCTCGCGCTCAGGCGGACGCGATCCCGGCCCGGCTGATCGCGCTGCTTTCCCACCCGATGGTCCGCCTCGGCCTGCCGCGCGCCGACGTGGTGCGCGGCGCGGCGGCCCTGGAGATCGGCCTGCTGCGCGGTCCGGTCCCGGCGCCGGGCTTCGCCGGCCTGCGCAACGCCCTCGCGGCCGAGCGCGCCGGGCCGCCGGAGCACAGGCCCCGGGCGAAGCGGCGGTTGACGGATCTCGACTGGGACCTCGCGGCGGACCTCCTCGACCGGCTCGATCTGGTATTCGGGGCGTTTCCGGGGCTGGACGGGGCCGGGGCATGCGACCTCGTCGAAACGGCCACGGGCCACCGGGAAGCTTGCGACCGGCTGATCGCCGGGCCGGAGGATGAGCCCGAGGCGGAGACGGATGGCTCCCTGTCCTGCCTCGACGCGCTGTTGGACGACCTTGAGATGGCCGAGCCCGGCCTGATGCCTGGGCGGTTCGACGATTACGCCACTTTCTTCACCGCCCTAGCCCGGGAGCGCACCGTCGCGTGTTCCGGCGAGGCGCCGCATCCGCGGCTGCGCATCCTCGGTCTGCTGGAGTCGCGTCTGCTGTCCGTGGACCGGGTCGTGCTCGGCGGCCTCGACGAGGGCGTCTGGCCGGTGCGCACGCTGACGGATTCCTTCCTCAACCGACCGATGCGCGAGCGGGTCGGCCTCAACCCGCCCGAGCGGCGGATCGGCCAGATGGCCCACGACTTCGTGCAGGCGCTCGGTTGCCGGGACGCGCTGATCACCCGGGCGCTGAAGCGCGAGGGTGCGCCGACCGTCCCGTCGCGGCTGATCCAGCGCCTGCGCGCGCTCGCGGGGGATGCGCGTTGGGATGCCGTCCTGGAGGCGGGCCGCCGCTTCACCGACCTCGCGGCGCGGCTGGACACTGCCCCCGCGGAGCCCCGGCTGAAGCGTCCCGCGCCGAAGCCGGACCCGGCCCTGTTCCCGCGCTCGCTCAGCGTCACCGAGATCGAGACGCTGGTGCGCGATCCCTACAGCATCTTCGCCCGGCACGTGCTCGGGCTCGATCCCCTCGACCCGCTGGCGGCGGCCCCGGGCGTCGCCACCCGCGGCTCCCTGGTGCACGACGTCTTCGCAGCGTTCGCGAGCCGTCATCCGCAGGACCTGCCCCCGGATGCGGCAGTGCGACTGCTCAACCTCGCGGTGAACGCCTTCGCCGACATCGAGGCGGAGTACCCGAACCTCTACGCCGAGTGGTGGCCGCGCTACGAACGCATGGCCTCGGCCTATCTCGCGTGGGAGGCGCAGCGCCGGCCAGGCCTGACCCGGGTCCACCCGGAGGTCTCCGGACGCTGGGTGATCCCGATGGGACGCGAGACCTTCACACTGCGTGCCCGGGCCGACCGGATCGAGCTGTGCCCGGACGGGACCGCCTGCATCGTCGACTATAAGACCGGCACGCCGCCCTCTGCCAAGCAGATCTTCTCCGGGTTCTCGCCGCAGCTCACCCTGGAGGCCGCGATGCTCATGCACGGCGCCTTCGTGGATCTGCCGGCCGTGAAGCTGACGCCGGACCTGCTCTATGTCCACGCCTCGGGCGGGCGTAAGCCCTTCGTGCCGGTGCCGGTGAAGCCGCCGAGAGGCGAGGAGCGCGCCGTCGCGGCGATCGTGGCCGAGCACGCCGAGCGGCTGCGGGGGCTGGTCGCCCGGTTCATGACCGGCGAGGCCGCCTACACGGCCCGGCCCTATCCGCAATACGCCAGCAAGTACGGCGCCTACGACCACCTCGCCCGCGTCTTGGAATGGTCGCTGGCCGGGGATGAGGGCGGGGAGTGAGGCGCGCGGTCCTGCTCCGCTTCATCCCATCCAAGCCCTTATCCTGAGGTGCCCGCGACAGCGGGCCTCGACGGAGCCCTCCTTCGAGGCGGCTTCGCCGCACCTCAGGATGAGGTGTCTGGTGGGAGGCGCGACCCAGAGCCTCAGAAGAACGCCTGCAGCCCCGTCTGCGCCCGCCCCAGGATCAGTGCGTGGACGTCGTGGGTCCCCTCGTAGGTGTTCACCGTCTCGAGGTTCTGGGCGTGGCGCATCACGTGGTACTCGCCCATGATGCCGTTGCCGCCGTGCATGTCCCGGGCCGTGCGGGCGATGTCCAGCGCCTTGCCGCAATTGTTGCGCTTGACCAGCGAGATCATCTCGGGCGCCATCCTGCCCTCGTCCATCAGCCGCCCGACCCGCAGCGAGGCCTGGAGGCCGAGGGCGATCTCGGTCTGCATGTCGGCGAGCTTCTTCTGGACGAGCTGCGTCTGCGCCAGCGGCCGGCCGAACTGCTTGCGCTCCAGCGTGTAATTGCGCGCGCGGTGCCAGCAATCCTCGGCGGCGCCCAACGCCCCCCAGGAGATGCCGTAGCGCGCCCGGTTGAGGCAGCCGAACGGTCCCTTGAGACCGGAGACGTTCGGCAGCAGCGCGTCCTCGCCGACCTCGACCCCCTCCATGACGATCTCGCCGGTGGTGGAGGCGCGCAAGGAGAGCTTGCCCTTGAGGGTCGGCGCCGAGAGGCCCTTCATGCCCTTCTCGAGGACGAAGCCGCGGATCGCGCCCTCGTGGGCCTCGGACTTCGCCCAGACCACGAACACGTCCGCGAAGGGCGCGTTCGAGATCCACATCTTGGCGCCGGTGATCCGGTAGCCGCCGTCGATCTTCTCGGCCTTGGTCTTCATGCCGGCCGGGTCCGAGCCGGCATCCGGCTCGGTGAGGCCGAAGCAGCCGATCCATTCGCCCGAGGCGAGCTTCGGCAGGAATTTCCTCCGCTGCTCCTCGGAACCGTAGGCGTGGATCGGGTACATCACGAGGGAGGATTGCACACTCATCATCGAGCGGTAGCCGGAATCCACCGCCTCGACGGCGCGCGCCACGAGCCCGTAGGCGACGTAGGAGGCGCCCGCGCAGCCGTATTCCTCAGGGAGCGTCACGCCGAGGAGGCCGAGAGCGCCCATCTTCCGGAACAGGCCAGGATCGGACTTCTCGGTGGCGTAGGCCTCGACGATGCCGGGCAGCAGCTGCTCCTGCGCGAAGCTCTGGGCGACGTCGCGGATCGCCCGCTCGTCCTCGGTCAGCTGATCCTCCAGCAGGAACGGATCCTCCCAGACGAAGCGGGCGGAGGCGGTGGCCGACGGAGAGGCGCTGCCCGGAGGGCGCATCGGAGCGTTCATGGGTCTTCCTCGCGTGGGGTTGCGCCCGGCCTCCGGAGCCGGCGCTTGTCGCTACCCTAGACCCGCCGAAGCCGCCGTCCAACGCGCCCGGTGACGCCTGGCCTCCGCCGTCACGCCCGGCCGAGCAGCATGAGCCAGGCAACCGTCGTCAGCGGCGCCAGCAGGGTCGAGACCAGCACTGAGGCCGCCACCATCCCGGTCTCGGTCTTGTAGCGCGCCGCCAGAAGGTAGGCGTTGATCCCCACCGGCATGGCGGCGAACAGGGTCGCGACCCCGGCATAGGCCGGCGGCATCGCGAAGACGTGGAAGGCCAGGATCCAGACCGCCAGCGGGTGCAGGATGTTCTTCAGGCCGGCAATCACCAGGGCGCCCCTGAGGTCGAACAGTACCCGGTAGCGCTTCAGGCCGGCGCCCAGAGCCACCAGCGCGCAGGTCGAGGCGGTGCCCGCGAAGGCGTCGATCACGGACCGGGCGATCCCGGCGGGCGCAAGCCCGAGGCCCTTCATCGCCATCCCGATCAGGAGCGCCACGAAGATCGGGTTGCGCAGCAGCACCAGGACCAGCCCCCGGACCCGTGCCGAGAACGGCAGGCCGGACTCGGATTCGATCAGGAAGGTCGCGCTGCCCATCATCAGCGGCAGGTGCACGGCGAGCAGCATGAACAGCGGGAAGGCCCCCTCCTCGCCGTAGGCCTGAAGGATCATCGGGACGCCGACGAACACCGTGTTCGACTGGCTCGCCGCGAAGCCGTGGAGGATCGCGCCCCGCCGCTCGATCCCGGCGCGTCGCCGGGCGATCAGCGTGCCCGCGAACCACGAGAGGCCGGCGCCGCCGAAATACGCCACCCAGTAGGACCACGCCACCGTGCCGCTCATGCCGGGCTTCGTCAGCGTGGCGATGATCAGCGCCGGGACGGCCACCGCGAACACGTATTCCGACAGGCCGTCGCTGACCTTGTCGGAGAGTAGACCCGTGAGCGCCGCCGCCCATCCGATCAGAACGATCCCGAAGATCGGGGCGATGATGGCGAGGGCGTTCACAGGTCCGGGTGACGTGCTGGGAGAGGGATCGGCCGCCCATAGCACGCCGCCGCCGTCTCAAGCGCCGGCGGCGCGTGAATGGGACGCCGGCGCGTGCCGAGGGTCCGAGGCGCCCGGCCTACTTGTTCTCCAGCACCTTCATCGGGTCCGTGCGCTGGCTCGCGGGCGGCTCCCGGGTGAGTTTGGCGCCGCCCTCCTGCTGCACCTTGACGTCCCGCGGCGAGCCGGGACCGCCCACCGCACGACCGCCGTCGTTGCTCTGCGTCGGCACGGTGCCGGAGGCCAGTTCGAGGCACGTCACCATCTCGACGTAAGAGGGATAGCCCCCGGCCTTGAACTGGTCCTCGCACTGCCGCTTCGCGGCCGGGGTGTAGTCGCCCCAATGCCGCTCGGCCTCCGTCCTGGCGTCGCGCTCGGAGCGGAGGCAGCCGTCGTAGTTGGCCTTGTCGCTGATCGACGTGTTGGTCACCTGTGCCGACCGGCAGGTCTTCTCGACGTCAAGGTTCGGCACCGCGTCGGCCCAGGCCGGGCCGGCGAGACCGCCGAGCAGGATCGCCGCGACGGCGGTTGAGATCGGTTTCATGACGTTCGAATCTCACGGTTGACTGCGCCCGCAGGAGGCTTCGCCGTCAGAACGCGCCAGCGCCCGTTTGGTACCGGGTCGCCCGTGCCATCCAGAGCCTTTTCGTCCCGCGCCATGGCGGATCACCGGGGCGCGGGCCGGCTTCGGATCGCGAGGGACGGTTCAGGAGAATACAGGATTTCACCGCGCCCGTGACCTTATAACTCGGATACGAATAGATATGATATGATATAAATTGGGTTATTTTCATGTCTTTACGCAGAAGTGTGAGGATATTTCCGTAAAACTACATCGATATAACCAAGCATCGATCTTTGAAACTTTCAAACAACGATCTAATGATACGTCTCGTCGGCGTTGATGCTCGCGAAGGGCGTGTAATTCGCGCGCTAGGTGGTTATGATCATGATCAATACAATCAAGGGTCGGCTCTTCGTCCTGCTCGGCCTGCTGGGCGCTCTTCTGCTGGCCTCCGCACTCGTCGGCCAGTTCGCGCTCACGCGGAGCAACGACAATCTCCGGACCGCCTATGAGAATCGGGTCGTGCCCCTGAGCCAGTTCATCGCCATGCGCGAGGCCTACGATCGGATCGTCGACGCCTCGCGGGAGGTGCGCGAGAACGTGGCGGATCCGCTCCACGCGGCGACCCGGGTCGCGATGGGGCTCGCCACGGTCGACCAGCACTGGTCCGCCTATCGCGCGACCGCCCGCACGCCCGAGGAGATGCTGCTCGTGGCCGACATGCAGAAGCAGGTCGATCGGAACGCTTCGATCACGCAGGGTGTGCTGGACCGACTGCGCGGGCGCCAACTCGACGGCTACAGCGCCGCCCATCTCGCGCTCAACCAGATGATGATACCGACCGTCGCGGTCCTGTCGAAGCTGACGGCGCTGCAGCTCCGGGAGACCCGCGCCGAGTTCGAGCGCGCCCAGGCGACCGCGGCCTATTCCAGGCTCCTGCTGATCGGCCTCCTGGCGGCGGCGTCCGTGGCGATCCTCTTCGGCCTCCGCACGGTGCTGGCCCGGGTGACCCGCCCGCTCGATCAGGCGACCCGCCTCATGGGCCGGCTGGCCTCCGGCGACCTGGACGCGCCCGTCACGGGCGCCGAGCGGCGGGACGAGATCGGGGCGATGATCCGGGCCGTGCAGGTCTTCAAGGACGCGATGATCGCCAAGCGGACGGCCGACGCGGCGGCCGCGATCGAGGCCGAGGCCAAGGCGCGTCGGGCCACGGTGCTCGGTGACCTCACCGCGCGCTTCGAAGCGGATATCTCGGCGCTGACCGGGAGCCTGGCCGGTGCCGCCTCCGAGATGGAGACCACGGCCCAAGCCATGACGCGCGTGGCGAGCCAAGCCACGCAGCAGGCCGCGACGGTGGCCGGGGCCGCCGCGGAGACGTCCGGGAACGTCCAGACCGTGGCGGCTGCGACCGAGGAGATGGCCGCATCCGTGGACGAGATCGTGGCGCAGGTGACGCGATCGGCGCAGATCGCCGATCGCGCGGTGGAGAGTGCCACACGCAGCGGAGCCACGGTCCGGCATCTGGCCGCCACGGCTGAGCGCATCGCCGCCTTCGTGGACGTGATCGCCCGTATCGCGCGTCAGACCAACCTGCTGGCCCTGAACGCCACGATCGAAGCCGCGCGTGCGGGCGAGGCGGGCCGCGGCTTCGCGGTGGTCGCCGGTGAGGTGAAGGAACTGGCGGAGCAGACCGCGAAGGCCACCGGCGAGATTGGCGAGCGGATCGGCGAGATCCAGTCCGCCACCGGCGAGGCTGTCGGCGACATCGAGGCGATCAGCCGGATCATCGGCGAGATGTCGGGCGCCGCGACGGCGATCGCCGCCGCGATGGACCAGCAGGGCGCCGCGAGCCGGGAGATCGCCCGCAACGTGCAGCAGGCGGCCCGGGGGACCGAGCAGGTGACGCAGACCATCGCCGGCGTCCGCGACGGGGCGAGCCAGACGGGGGCCGCAGCCGCGCAGGTCCTGCACGCCGCAGAGACGCTGTCCCGTCACTCCGAGGGCCTGACGCGGGAGGTCGGCGCGTTCCTCGGCAGCGTCAAGGCCGCCTGAGCGACCGGGCGGATCGCCCGCTCAGGCGGCCCCGTGCGCCGAATTCAGGGCTCGGTCCAGATCGCCGTAGAGGTCGTCGGTGTCCTCGATGCCCGTGGACAGGCGCAGCAAATCCGGCGGACAGGGGCTGCCCGGACCCTCCACCGAGGCCCGGTGCTCGATCAGGCTCTCGACGCCGCCGAGGGAGGTCGCCCGTTTCCACAGCCGCACCCGCGCCGCCGTGGCGATGGCGCCGGCCTCGCCGCCGGCCACCCGGATCGACAGCATGAAGCCGAACCCGTCGCGCATCTGCCGGCGGGCGACCGCATGCCCGGGGTCGCCGGGCAGGCCCGGATACAGCACGTGGGACACCTGCGGGTGCCCAACGAGGCGTTCGGCCAGGCGCTGGGCGCCCGCCGCCTGCGCGGCCGCCCGCAGGTGCAGGGTGCGGAGCGAGCGCATCAGCAGATAGGCCTCGAAGGGTCCGAGGATGCCGCCGCTTCCGGCGCGGATGGCCTGGATCCGCTCCCAGAAGGCGTCGGCCCGGGCGGCGGCCAGCACGCCCGCCACCACGTCGGAATGGCCGTTCAGGATCTTCGTGGCCGAATGCATCACGAGGTCGGCGCCGCGTTCCAGGGGGCGCGTATGGACCGGGGAGGCGGCGGTGGAATCCACCGCGAGGCGCGCCCCCGCCGCGTGGGCGATCCCGGCCGCCGCGGCGATGTCGGTGACGGTCCACAGGGGATTGCCGGGGGTCTCGATCCAGACGAGCTTGGTCCGGCCCGGCTCGACCGCGGCGCGCAGGGCGTCCAGGTCGTCGGTCTCCACGAAAGTCACGGTGAGGCCGCGCCGGGGCGCCTCCGCGCGCAGCCAGCGCTTCAGCGCCCAATACATCACGGTGCCGGCGACCACGTGGTCGCCGGGCTCCAGGGCGCCGAACACCGCGGTCGCCGCCGCCATCCCTGAGCCGAACAGCAGGGCACCGGCCCCGGCCCCCTCCAGCATCGCCAGGACCGATTCCGCCTCGCGCACCGTGGCGTTGTCGGGCCGGGCGTAGCTGTAGCCCGAGCTGTAACCGTTATCGGGATCGCGGATGAACGTCGTCGAGACGTGCAGCGGCATCACCACGGCCCGGGTCTCGGGTTCGATCCGGCCCATCGCCTGGGCCGCGAGGCTCCGGTGGGTGAAATCCGGGCCTGCGTCGGCGCGGGTATCCGCCGGCCCCTGCGGCGCGTTAGGCTGTGGCATCTGACGATTTCTCGGCGGGTGGAGACGGGCGCGTGCCACGGCGCGCAGGCCCCGGCAAGCCGCGCCGCGTGGAGACGAACGACCATGACCGCCGCAACACATGTGCCCGACGGCGCCGCCCTGCCGCGCTGGCTCCGGCTGGCCGCCGCGATCCTGCCGATCGCGGCGACCGCGGCGATCGGCTCGACGGCGACGCAGGCCGAGATCCCGGGCTGGTACGCCGGCCTGAACAAGCCGGTCTTCAACCCTCCGAACTGGGTCTTTCCGGTCGCCTGGACGATCCTCTACGCGATGATCGCCGTCTCGCTCTGGCGGCTGCTCGGCGCCCTGCCGCGCGTCGGCCCGAGCCGTGAGGGCTGGTGGCTCGCCCTCGCGGCCTTCCTGGTGCAGATCGCGCTCAACGCCGCCTGGACGCCGGTCTTCTTTTCCGCCCACGCGATCGGGGCTGGGCTCGTCGTCGTCGCGATGCTGCTGGTCATGGTGCTCTGGACCATCCGGCTGACCTGGCGGTTCGACAGGATCGCGGCGTGGCTCCTCGTGCCCTACGCCGCCTGGGTGGCCTTCGCGACGCTGCTCAACGCGGCGATCCTGCGGTTGAACTGAGCGCGCGTTCGGTCGGCTTGGACGCGCTCCGGCCTCGCCAACGCAGCGAGGCGATCCCGTGCAGCGGGAGTTCGGCCGGTGCTGCGCCCTTGGATCGCGCCGCGCGCCGACGGCCACGGTCTCCGGATCGTCAGGCCTCGCCGGCCGGCTGCTCCTCGCCTGCGGGTTTCCCGTCGTCGCGGGCGCGGTGGAGCAGGAAGATCGCGAAGACCATCGTGAGGATCAGACCCGCCAGCACCCCGAGCTCGATCATCGACGCCTGGAACAGCGCCTGCTTCTCGGGCGACCAATCCTTGGCGTGCATGATCTCCGAGGATTGCAGCGTGATCACCAGCACCCGCCGGATCGAGGCGATCAGCCCGACGATCAGGAACGGCTCGCAGGTCAGCGTGCCGGACCGCATCGAGACCCGCACCGTGTGCAGGATCTCGATCAGCATGAGCAGGAACAGCAGCCGGTCGATGACCTCCAGGATCTGCTGGGCGCCCCCGAGCGCCCGCATGGCCTCCCAGGTCAGCCCGGCGGCATCGACCAGCGCGACGAGCGCGGTGAGGGCGAGCAGCAGGCCGAGCGCCGCGTAGATCGCGTGCTCGGTGTGCAGGAAGATCGCGCTGGCGAGCCGTGTCAGGCGACCCTGTTCGTCCGAGTGTTCCGGCATCATTCCCCCCTGGAATGTGCCGACAAGACAAGCTTCCTGTGCGCGCGTCCAGCCCGGCAGCACGCCGCTCCGATCCCGAAGCGGGCGAGAGTGGCGTTACGCCGCCCCCCGCCGGATGCCGCTCAGTGGAAGAACGGCAGCGCGTGCGGTGCGAGATAGCCGAAGCCCAGGAGCGCCGCCCCGGCGAGTCCGAGGAAGCCGCCGGCGAACACCAGTATCGTGATGCCGGTGATCACCTCGGCCGACGCCAGCACGATGCCGATCTGGAAGGCCGCCGAGGCCAACTCGTAATGGTGGTAGCGCAGCAGCGTCAGGTCGCGCCGCTCCTCGGAGGCCCGCGCCTTCGCGGTCAGCTCCTTGCGGCCCTCGCCGGTGGCGGGCTCGGATTCCCAGCGCGCCAGGGTCTTGGCCCACTCGGCGCGCTTGGCCGCGATCGCGTCCTGGTTGGCGCCTGGGGGGACCAGGGCCAGGGCCTCGTCGGCGGTCTTGAGCACCGTCGAGCGGATGGTGCGGGCCTGGAAATAGGCCCACTGGTTCGCGGCCTCGACGTTGGCGCCGATCGACTCCGTCTGGGCCGCCTTGCCCAGGGTCTCGCTGAAGGCGAGGAACAGTGCCAGCACCGAGATCAACAGCGCCACGCGCTTGTTGGACCCCTCGATCGCCCCGTGACCACCCGACATCGCTTCGCCCGTCTCCGTTGATTCGACGGGGTCGAGTCACAGCCCATCCCGGGGCGGGGCGCAATGCATGCGGCCGATCCGCGTCTACTCGGCGGCGATCCGTGGCGGTGCCGGACGGCCGTCATTGGCCGGATGGGCCCGATCGAAGGTCAGCGCATCCTCCGGGTCGTCGCGCTCGCCCACGAAGCGGCCGAACAGCCGCTTCAGCAGGCGCGACAGGTCGTCCATCAGCACGAAGATCGCCGGCACGAACACCAGCGACAGCACCGTGGAGACGATCAGGCCGCCGATCACCGCCACCGCCATGGGGGCGCGGAACTCGCCGCCGATCCCGTAGGCCATCGCGGAGGGCACCATGCCGGCCGCCATGGCGATCGTGGTCATCACGATCGGCCGCGCCCGCTTGCGGCCGGCGTCGACGATGGCGACGTTCCGGTCGACGCCCGCGTGGATCTGCTCGACGGCGAAATCCACCAGCATGATCGCGTTCTTGGTGACCACGCCCATCAGCATCAGGATGCCGATCACCACCGGCATCGAGATCGGCATGTGACAGATCAGGAGCGCCAGGATCGCGCCGCCGATGGAGAGTGGCAGCGAGAACAGGATGGTCAGCGGCTGCAGGAAGTTGCCGAACAGCAGGATCAGCACGCCGAACACCATCATCAGGCCGGCGCCCATGGCCAGCGCGAAGCCCTCGAAGACCTCGCCCATCACCTCGGCGTCTCCGGTCTGGCTGATCGTGACCCCCGGCGGCAGATTTTTCGCGGTCGGCAGGTTCATGACCTGGGAGATCAGCTCGGCCAGCGCGTCGGTACCCTGCATGTCGCCTTCGAGGGCGACGCGCACGGCGCGGTCATAGCGGTCGATGCCGGTCGGCCCCTGGCCGAGGCTGATGTCGGCCACCGTGGCCAGCGGCACGGCGGCCCCGCCCTTCACCGGCACCTTCAGGGTCTCAAGATCGGAGAGCCGGCCGCGCAGGCTCTCGGGCAGCTGCACCCGGATCGGCACCTGCCGGTCGGTGGCGTTGAACTTGGCGAGGTTCATGCCGATGTCGCCGATCGTGCCGACCCGCACGGTCTCGGCGATGGTGTCGGTGGTGACGCCGAGATCGGCCGCCACGCCGGGCTTTGGCCGGATGCGGACCTCGGTCCGGTCGAGCGGCGCCGTCGACATCACGTTGACGAGGTGCGGGACCTGCTGGGCCTCGCGCTGGAGCTTTGCGGCGACCTCCGCCACCACCGCCTTGTCGGGGCCGGCGATGATCAGCGCGAGGTCGCGCTGGCCGCCCTCGCGCAGTGCCCAGAAGCGCAGGTCCGGTTCCTCCCGCAGGATCGCCGCCACCTCCGCGTCGACCTGCTTCTGCGTCTTGTGGCGGGTGTTCTTCGGGGTGAGGTTGATGGTGAGACTCGCGAGCCGGACCTCCTTCTTGGCCGGGAGCTGGCGCCCGCCGTCCACGAACACGCTCTTCACCTCGGGCAGCGCGCGGATCCTGTCGACGATCCGGTCCGCCACGCGGACGGTGTCGGGCAGGCGGGCGCCCGGCGGCAGCTCGACCACGAACAGCGTGCGGGCTTGATCCTCGGCCGGGAGGAAGCCCGCCGGCAGGAGGCCCGTGGAGGCGATGGAGGCGGCGAAGCACGCGATGCCGAGCACCAGCGTGATGAACTTGTGCCGCACCGACCACGCCACGAGGCGGGTGTAGCCGCGCATCACGAACCCGTCGCGCTCGTGGTCCGGCCCGTGGTCGCGCAGGAAGTAGGCGGCGAGAAGCGGCGTGATCAGCCGCGCCACGAGCAGCGACATGAACACCGCCGCCGCGATGGTCAGGCCGAACTGCTTGAAATACTGGCCGGCGATGCCGCCCATGAACGACACGGGCGAGAAGATCGCCATGATCGTCGCCGTGATGGCGATGACCGCGAGTCCGATCTCGTCCGCCGCCTCCAGGGCGGCGCGGTAGGGCGACTTCCCCATCCGCATGTGGCGGACGATGTTCTCGATCTCCACGATCGCGTCGTCCACCAGGATGCCGGTGACCAGCGTGATCGCCAGCAGGCTCACGGCGTTGAGCGAGAAGCCCAGTGCGCTCATCACCCAGAAGGTGGGTAGCACCGATAGCGGCAGCGCCACGGCGGCGATCAGGGTCGCCCGCCAGTCGCGCAGGAACAGCAGCACCACCACGACCGCGAGGGCCGCGCCCTCGATCAGCCCCATCATGGCCGAATGGTAGTTGCCGATCGTGTTGACGACGCTGGTGTCGATCAGGTCGAAGCGTACGTCGGGGTTGGCCGCGTGGAGCGCCGCGATCTTCTTGGCCACCCCGACCGAGACGTCGGCGTCGCTCGCGCCGCTGGCGCGGGAGATCGCGAAGGCGACCACCGGCTCGCCGTTGAAGCGCGCGAAGGTGCGGGGCTCCTCGGCGGTGTCTGACAGCGTCGCCAGCTCGTCGAGGCGGACCTTGCGGTTGCCCGGCACGACGATGGAAGTCTTGGCCAGAGTCTCCAGGCTCGCCGAGGCGGCGAGCGCCCGGATCGACTGCTCTTGGCCGCCGACCTCGGCGCGGCCGCCGGCCATGTCGGCGGAGGTCAGGCGCAACTGCCTGTTCACGTCCGCGGCGGTGATGCCCAGCGCCAGCAGCCGGTCGGGCTTGAGGGTGACGCGGATCTCGCGGGCGACGCCGCCGAGGCGCTCGACGCCGCCGACGCCCTTCACGCTCTGCAGACCGCGGGCCACCACGTCGTCCACGAACCACGACAGGTCCTCGGGCGTCATGGCCGGCGCCGAGGCGCCGTAGACCATGATCGGCAGGCCGGCGATCTCTACGCGGGAGACGATCGGCTCGTCGATGGTGCGCGGCAGGTTCTGCCGGATCTTGGCGATCGCATCTTTGACGTCGTTGGTCGCCCGGTCCTGATTGACCTCCAGGCGGAACTCGATCGTCGTCGTCGAGGTACCCTCGGTGATCGTCGAGAGGATGTGCTTGACGCCCTTCACGCCGGCGACCGAATCCTCGACCCACTTGGTGACCTGGGTCTGAAGCTCCGCGGGCGCGGCGCCCGACTGGGTGATCGTCACCGAGACGATCGGAATGTCGATGTTGGGAAACCGCGTGATCGGCAGGGCGCGGAAGCTCACCAGGCCCAGGATCATCAGGACCAGGAACAGCACCACCGAGGGCAGGGGCTTGCGGATCGCCCAGGCGGAGACGTTGAGACGCATGGCTCGGTCCTACCGCGGGGCCGCGTCGGCCATGGGGGTGCTCGCGGGCGAGGGCACCGCCCGCACCCGGTCGCCGTCGCGCAGGAAGCTGCCGGCGCGGGCCACCACGTTCTCGCCGGCGGCGACGCCGGAGCGCAGTTCCGTGACGCCCTCCGCGGAGAGGCCCGTCGTCACGGGCCGGGCCTCGACGCGCCCGTCCTTCACCACGAGGACGCTGGCGCGGCCGTCGGCCGCGTAGAGCAGGCTGGAAACCGGCACCGCGATGCCCGTGCGGCGCGCGACCTCGACGTTGCCGCGGGCGAAGGCGCCGATCCGCAGGGCCGGATCGTCGCCGAGCCGGATGCGGACCTTGCCGAGCCGTGTCGCCCGGTCCACCTCCGGATAGACCCGGCGGACCTTCCCGCCGATGCGCCGTCCGTCATCGAGGTCGAGGCTCGCCGGGTTGCCGACCTGGATGCGGGCGAGGGACGTCTCGGGCACCTCGCCCTCCAGTTCGATCTCACCCCGGGCGATCAGCCGGAACAGCGGCTCGCCCGCCGCGGTGGCGGTGGCGCCGATCCGGGCGGTCCGCCGGTTGACGATGCCGGCTTCGGGCGCCCGGATGTCGGTACGGGCGCGCCGGAGGGCGATCTCGGAGCCCGCGGCGCGCGCCGTGGCGAGGTCGGCCTGGGCGGATTGCAGGCCGCCCCTGGCGGCGGCGAGCCGACCTTCCGCGCCCTGCGCCGCAGAAACCCGTTGCTCCAGCACGGCCGCGGTGGCGTTGCCGGTCTTGGCCAGCGCCTGGGCGCGTTCCAGGGACTGCTTGGCCTCGACGTTGGCGGCTTCCGCCTGGACGATCTGGCTCCGGGCCTGGACGATCGCGGCTTCGGCGCGGGCGACCGCCGCGGCGTTCGACGCCTCCTGCGTGGCGATCATCTCCAGCGACAGCTTCGCCAGCACCTGACCCTTGGCGACGCGGTCGCCCTCCTCGACGAACAGGTCGGTGATGCGCAGGCCCTCGACCTCGGGGGAGACCAGGATCTCGTCCCGCGGGACCAGCGTGCCGGTGACGACGGCCCGCTCGACGATCTCGCGACTCTCGGCCGGCACGACGGTGACCGCCGGCGCGATGGCAGCGGCGTCGGGAACGGCTGCGGTTTCGACGGCCCGGGCCGGCGCCGCGGCGAGGATTGCGAGCCCGCACAGGAGACTGAGGCGGGACGCGCGCCAACGGAGGGAGTTCACGGGAGAGGCCTCGCAGTCGGCGCTGGATTGGTATCGCTTATCCCTGACTGGGCAGGTCGGCGTTTTCATGACGGGCAATCCTGGACGCCCATCAGCATAGCGCCATCCGGCGATGCCGTCGCCGGCCCCCGCGCCGCAGGTTCGAAGCGGCGGCCGGGGAGCGGCTGTCCTGTTCTTTCAACCTGCAACCAGGCGCGAATGGCAACGTTATTGAATCGAAGGTCTTTGCGCGACCGGGGAGGAATCGATGAGCATCTTTCAGATCAAGCAGAAGAAGAGCGGCGCCGTGCTCTGGACCGGTGCGGCCAATGATGAGCAGACCGCCCTCGACGCTATGGCGCGCGAGGCCGGATACCGCGACTTCTCGGCCCTGCCGGATGCGATCCGGGCCGACGGGATCGAGGCGGCGAAGCTCGACCTGATCTCCTGAGGCACCGCTCCGCCCCGTGCTGAGACGACCGGGCGCCCGTTCCTGACGGGCGCCTTTTTCAGGTCGGCCCGAAGCCCTGAACAAGGGTCTCGATCGCGGCCGCACAGGCGCGCACCGCGTCCGGATCGTGGAGGGCTGCGATCGCCGACGGATCGAGGGCGAGGCCGTCCCGGATCAGGCCGGGCCAGGCTGCGGCCGCGGGCCAGCCCGGATGCACGATTGCGGCCCCGAGCCGCGCCAGGGCCGCGGCCTTCTCGGTCTGCTCGCCATAGGCCCGCTCCTCGGGCAGGCAGAGGAAGCGCTTCGCCTGCGCGGCGGCGAGAGCGACCACGCCGTCGCCGCCGCCGCCGACCAGCAGGGCCGCCCCCGCGACCCGCGTCTCGACGTCCGGGACCCAGCCGTGCAGGTGCAGGTTGCCGGGCGTCTCGCCGGAGCCCGAGACCGGACCGAGCACGTGCCAGGGCCGGTCGGGCACGGCCCGCGCCGCCGCGGCGAGGTCCTCGAAATGGCCCCCCGCGCCGCCGCGGCCGAACACCACCACGATGTCCCGGCGCGCCTCGGTCGCCACCTGGGCCGGCCCGCCGAGGAAGCCGGCGTAGAGCGTCTTGGCCCGGACCCAGTCCGGCACGCCCGCGCCGTCGAGGGCCGCGGGGAAGGGCGCGAGAAGCCGCGTCGCGCTCCGGAAGGCTTCGAGATGGGGCTGGTCGGTCCGGGTGCCGGCGAGCCGCACCACCAGCGTCGGGACCGACAGGAGGCGCGCCAGGAGGGCCACCTCCACCGAGACGTCGACCACGAGGAGGGCCGGGTCCGTCCGCTCCGCCCAGGCGGCGATGCGCGCCATCCGGGCGCGGAGGCCGGGATGGTTCAGGGGGGCGTAGTGCAGCGCCTCCGGCCGCTCGGCCTCGCCGTCGCGGCCGTCGAAGGCCGCGCCGCCGCCGAGGGGGCGGTCAAGGGGGCGGTCGTCGGGCAGGTCGACGACGTCGAGCCCGGTGGTGTCGAAACCCGCGAGCGTGCCGAGGATCGTGCAGGGGCGGGGCAGGGCCGCCGCCACGGCTCGGGCGCGCTGGAGATGGCCGGCGCCCTGGTGGTGGACATACCAGCCGATCCCGCGGGTCACGCCGCGTCCCGCACGGAGAGGGCGAGGGCGTCGAGATCGGCGATCGCCCGGTCGAGGGGGCATTCCCGCGCCGGCGCGGCACGCGCCTCGAGGATCCGGTCCGCCCGCTCCACGAAGGCGATGTCGTTGGGGCAGGCGCCGAAGGATGCGAGATCCTCCGCGTCGAGTCCGAGCCGTGCGCAGGCCGCGGCGCGGGCCTCCGGTTCCAGGTGGAAGGCCCGGCGCAACGTGGCCCGGCGCAGGATCAGCGCCTGCCAGTGGGCGGCCTCGGGCAGCAGGTAGGCCTCGCCGTCGAGGACGCGGGCGCGGCGCACCATCTCGGTGGCCATCCCGCCCGAGACCCGGCCCTGATGGCGGGACGAGACCAGCACCTGCACGTCCGGGCAGTGGCGCAGGCGCGCGCCGTTCGACCGCAGAAGCCCGACCAGGGCGTTGTCCTCGCCGCAGGGCAGCGCCGGGAGCCCGCCGACCGCCCGGTACAGGGCGGCCGGTACGGCCAGGCTCGCGCCGGTATGATCGCCGTGGCGGGGGGCGGGGTCGTACGGCGGCGGGTCGAGGAGGTCCTCCAGGCGCCGGACGCCGGACCAGTAGCGTTCGATGCGCGCGTGCAGGGCCGTGAGGTCTGGATCCCCGGACCCGTCGTCGTCGATCACGAGCCGGCCGCCGACCACGTCGGCGCATTCCAGCGCCCGCAGGTTCGCCGCCACCCAATCGGCCGGCAGGCGGGCATCCGCGTCGGTGGTCAGGAGAAATCCGTCGGGCTGTCCGTCGGCGTCGAGCCAGTCGGCACCGGCCTCGAGCGCCATGCGCCGGGCGGTCCCGACATGGGCGTCCGCTTCGCCGAGGGCGACGTCGATCACCCGGAGCGCGAGCGTCGCCAGGATCCCGGAGGCTTCGACATCCCGGACCGCCGGGACGGTCCCGTCCGTGCAATTGTTGGCGAGCACCACGACCCGCAGGGGGGCGCGCGCCGAGACGCCGTTCTGGGCGGCCAGGGACGCCAGCAGGCGGGGCAGGCGCTCGGCTTCGTTCCGGGCGGGGATGCAGACGACGCAGGGCAGCGGGACCGGATGGTCGGCGTCTGGGGTCATGTCAGGTCTCCCGTGGCACCGTCACGGGCCGCGGAGGTGCGGCGCGTCGCTCGCCAGGCTCCGGGCTCGGGTGCATGCATGGCCGGTGGCGCGGGCTCCACGCCGCTCAGCCCCGTCCTCCCGCGACGCGCAGCGCGGGCCGTGCCCGCTCGGCACAGCGCGCGATCACCGCATCGTAGGCTTCGAGGTAGCGCCCGGTCATGGCGGTGGCGTCATAGAGCGCCTCGGCCCGGTCCCGGCAGGCCCGGCGCGAGAGGCCGGCGGCCTCCCGGATCGCCACGGACAGGTCCTGGGGATCGTCCGGACGGGCGAGCCGGCCGCAGGACGCGTCGAGGATGTCGGGCATGGCGCCCCGCCGGAAGGCGGCCACCGGCGTGCCGCAGGCCAGCGCCTCCGCCACGACGAGGCCGAAGGGCTCTTCCCAGCGCGGCGAGACGATCGCCACCCGAGCCCGGCCGAGATGATGGGCGAGGTCCCGGTGCGAGAGGTGGCCGAGATGCGTGAGGTCCGGCCCGAGCCGCGGGGCGATCTCGGCGGCCCAGTAGCCCGGGTTGAGCTTCGGCCCGGCAAAGGTCAGCGGCAGCCCGGCGGCGCGGGCGGCGTCGATGGCGAGGTGCAGCCCCTTCTCGGGCACGATCCGCCCTGACCAGAAGGCGAAGGGCGGCGCGTCGGCAGCCTCCGAGAATGCGAAGGTGGAGAGGTCGACCCCATTGTCGACCACCTGCGCGCCGGGCACCAGATGCGCCCATTCCTGGGCCAGAGACGGCGAGACCGCGAGGAACGCCATGTCCGGATCGGCCTGCACGATGCCGCCGACGAGCGATTCGAAGGGCGGCGTGTGCAGCACCGTGATCCAGGGCAGGCCCAGCTGGGCGCTCTCGCGCAGCGGCAGCGCGTGCAGGGAATTGTTATGGACGAGGTCGAAGCCGCCGGCCGCGACCATCTCCATCATGCGCCGGTAGGCGTCGTGTTCCGCCCGGTCGATCGCGTCCTCGAGTTCCGGATCGAGGAGCGCGTCCCCGGTGGGATCGCAGAGCATCACCGGATCGAGCGCCGGGTCCGATCCGCGGCTGGCGAACAGCGTGACATCGTGCCCGTGCCGCCTGAGCGCGACGGTGAGGAGGTGCGTGTGCATCTCCAAGCCGCCGGCATAGGGCTGGCCGATCGGGTACTTCAGATGTGCGAGGACTGCGATCTTCACGCGCGCACCGAATCCGGTTGAATGGGGATTTCTGCCGCCCACAGCGACGCGAAAGGACTTATTTCCGCAGCGAGGGTGGCGGCGATCATGCCGATTGTTTCTTCAACAAGCGTTGCGTTCACGGGGCTGGTGCGACGACAAACGCGGCGCTTGCCGGCTGTTTAGGCGCGGCGGCCTGAACCAATGATGATCGAGACCGGTGGTGGGCCGTTCACCCTCCGGACGGCGCGGGGCCGGATTCCGCCCGTGTCGCGGAGCCTGCATCGACCTGTTAAGCTGCCTGCGCGTCGCCCGCCGGACGCGATGCGGCGAGTGAAGGGGGAGAGGGCGCGATGGGGCTTCCGGTCGGGCTCAGCGTGTTCGCGGTGGGTGTCGCGGCGCTGGCGATCGTCACCCTGGCGGCAGGCGTGAAGATCGTCCCGCAGGGCTACGTCTACACGGTGGAGCGCTTCGGACGCTACGCACGCAGCCTGGAGGCTGGTCTCGGGCTGATCACGCCGTTCATCGAGCGCGTCGGCCGGCGGGTCAACGTGATGGAGCAGGTGATCGACGTTCCGAGCCAGCAGGCGTTCACCCGCGACAATGCCGGCGTCACCATCGATGCGGTGGTGTTCTACCAAGTGCTCGACGCGGCGCGGGCCTCCTACGAGGTCACGAACCTCGACCTCGCCGCCACGACCCTGACCATGACGAATATTCGCACCGTGGTCGGCTCGATGGACCTCGACCAGCTGCTGGCCCATCGCGACGAGATCAACGAGCGTCTGCTGCGGGTGATGGACGCGGCGGCTTCGCCCTGGGGCGTGAAGATCAACCGCATCGAGATCAAGGACATCGTTCTCCCGGCCGACCTTGCCGGGGCCATGGCCCGCCAGATGAAGGCCGAGCGCGAGAAGCGTGCCTCGATCCTGGAGGCCGAGGGTCAGCGCGCCGCCGAGATCCTGCGGGCCGAAGGGCGCAAGCAGTCGGCCATCTTGGAGGCCGAGGGTCGGCGCGAGGCCGCGTTCCGCGACGCGGAGGCGCGGGAGCGCTCCGCCGAGGCGGAGGCGGCCGCGACCGGCATGGTCAGCCGGGCGATCGCCGAGGGCGACATCGCGGCCGCGAATTTCCTCGTCGCGGAGAAGTACGTCGACGCCGTGCGGGCGATCGCCACGGCGCCCAACCAGCGGGTCGTCGTTGTACCGATCGAGGCGGCGGCGCTGGCGGGGACGCTCGGTGGCATCGGAGAACTGACCCGCTCGGTGTTCGGTGATGGCGCCCCGGCGCCCCGGCGCACCGGGACCCCGCCCAACGTCGCCCCGCCGCGGGCCTGACGCGGGCCATGCTCACATCCGTCGCCGACGCGGTCGCGGCGCTCGGCCCAGCCTGGAGCTGGGTCGTCGCCGGGCTCGTGCTGGCGGGGACCGAGATCCTCGTGCCGGGCGTGTTCCTGATCTGGCTCGGCCTCGCGGCGCTCGCGACCGGTCTCGCCGCCGCAGCGCTGCCCATGCCCTGGCAGGCTCAGACCCTGCTGTTCGCGGCGTTGGCCGTCGTCCTGGTCGGGGTCGCCACCCGTCTGCAGCGGCGCGGCGCCGGACGAGCGGGGTCCGGCCTGAACCGCGCCGACCGCGGCCTGATCGGGCGCGAGGGCTTCCTCGAAGAGCCGATCGTGCAGGGTGCGGGCCGGATCCACTTCGACGATACGCTCTGGCGGGTCGCCGGGCCGGATCTTCCGGCGGGCTGCCGGGTGCGGGTGACGGGCATGACGGGAACGATCCTGCGGGTCGAGGCGGCGGGCGGTCGTCCCTGACCGCGAAGGGGCGTTGCGCGGGCCGGCCGCCCGGTATCAGCCGGGGATCGCAATCCCGGGCCGCCTCGAAAAAGGCCGTGTCTCCCCTCGGAGATCGGGATCAGGTCCGCACCCGCCGCTGGTCGAACCGCCGGACCAGCCGCTGCAGCCGGGGTCGGACGCGGAGGAACAGGCCGTAGAGCCGCTCGAGCAGGCTCAGGACCATGCCGGACCGCGCGAGGAGACCGAGCGGGCGCAGGACCGGGATCGCACGCCACATCGCCGCGAAGGCCGCGGCACCGGTCAGCACGCGCCCGCCTTCCCGCGCGTGGAAACGCGCCAGCATGTCCGCCCGCGACGCGGGACAGGCGCCCGCATTTTCCGCGACGTCGATAAAGGTGATCGCGCCGCGCCGATCCAGCCGGCGCATGAGCGCGATCTCCCGCCGGCAGAGCGGGCAACCCCCATCGAACCACACGACGACCTGTTCCATGACGGGCGATATAGGCCGGCGCCCGCGCGCCCGACAGGCCGCCGCGGGCCGCTCCCCTCGGTACCGAGCCGGCCTTGCGAGCGCCGCCGAGGGCAAAGGCCCCGTCAGCCGAACGCCCCGACCTCGTGCTGGATCATACCGGAGATTTCGCGGACCTGATCGAACATCCGGCGGATCGGCTGGAACAGGTTGGCGTGCTCCGCCTCGTAGGTGCCGACATCCCGCGGCCCCGCGGGCTCGCCGAAGTTTAGGCCGAGCGTCGGATCCGGCGTGATCGGGAAGATCGCGTCGAGGAGCGTCAGGCAGCCGTCGATGTCGAGGCGCAGGACGCGCTCCAGCAGCTGCTCGCGGGAGATGCCCGCCTGCGGCCGGAATCCCGGGATGTGCACCGCCAGGAACCAGATCCGGTGGATCAGGGCCAGCCGCAGCGCGTGGAGCAGGGTCAGCCGCGCCGACATGGCCGGGAGGTCGGGGGCGGCCGCTCGCAGGGCGAGCCAGTCGCGGGTCAGCCGTCCGAACAGGTTGCGGAGGGCGGGGGCGAGATCGAGGCGCTCGAGGGCACCGGAGATCACCACCAGCTCGTCCCGGCGGAAATCCTTCTGCGTGCGCCGCGCCCGCTCCAGCCACACGGCCGGATCGAGGGTGTCGATGTAGGCGCGCAGGACGTCGAGGTCGCCTACGGAGGCCGCGTGCTGCACCAGCCGGAAGGCCCGGGAGAACCGCACCGAATCGCGGCGCATGTCCCGGAACAGGTCCGGGCCGCGCTGGGCGGCCCGGCCGATCCCGTGGAGCGAATTCGCCAGGAAGCCGAGCTGGTGCAGGATCGCGTTGTTGGGGATCGCCCGCATCTGGCGCGGATGGGTGATCCGGGCCGGGCCGCCATTGTCGGACTGGCGCGCCACGGGACGGGAGCCGGTGCGGTCGATCAGGCTCGGGCCGAAGGTGCCGAGCAGGGCGGCGTAGCCCGGATCGTCGACCAGCGCCTCCATGTCCTGGCGGGCCGCGGTGAAGAATTCGAGGGCGAAATCCGGCTCGGAATAGATCGGATCGTCCTTGGGTGCCGACCCCTTCGGATGGTCGTTGAGGGCATAGTCCGAGAAGGTGTCCTCCTCGGTGACGTCCAGCGCGTAGACGTGCTCGGCGATCCGGGCGACGCTCGCCGCCGCCAGCGCCTCGGTGCCGTAGAGCAGGTAGCCGTCGGTACCCTGGAAGCTCGATTCGAGGCGGACCCGGATGCCGGCCTTCCGGGCGCGGTCCCGCGCATCCTCGGGGGCGAGGTAGGCGAGGCGGTCGCGCAGGGAGGTCGGATGCGCGCCGCGCCCGATCGACTCGCCGTGGGTGTCGAAGATCGCCAGCTCGACGTCGGAGAGGCCGTTCTGGACCAGCATCTCGGTGATCCGCAGCCGCAGCCGCTCGATCCAGAAGGTCGCCGCCAGCTGGCCGACGTAGCGACCGGAATCCGAGTAGCCGAACTGCACGGTGAGCCGGCCGATGCGCTTGAGGTATTGGCGCCAGTGCGGGTTGCGCAGGGCGTCGTCGAGCACCCGGATGCCCTGCTCGAGTGCGCTCGCCGTCTCGAACAGCGGCGTGATCTCCAGCTTGTCGGCGATGCCGTAGTGGCGGGCCAGCCAGAGGGCGGCGAGCAGGGTGTAGCCGGTCTCGGTCTCGGCGATCAGGAAGCGCACCGGATGGGTGCCGTCCACGTGCTTGAGGATCTGGGCGATCGTCATCATCAGGCGGGCGGCGGAGGCCCGCTCGGCCGCCAGCGCCCCGAAATCGACGGCGACCGGGCGGACGTCGTTGAGCAGGGCGTGGATGGTCGCGAGATGCGAGCGGCGCCGGGCCGCGTCGGCGGGCTCGCCCTCCAGGTCGATCACCCGGCGGACCGCGTTGTGGATCTGGCTGGCGTTCAGCCGGAAATGCGGCAGGGCGTTCGACAGGCCGTGGGTCGCGACGCCCGCGCGCAGGACGGCGATCCGCCGCTTGTCCGCCGCGTCGTCGGCGGAGTCCAGGGCGGTCGTCAGCCCGGCCACGAGGGCGCCCGCATCGGTCTGGGCACGCTCGCGCTCGATGATGAGCGCCAAGGCGAAGCGGTGGACCGCTTCGAGGGACGGCTTGTCGCCCAGGCGCGGCGCCACCGCGAGCTGGCGGTTCACCGCTGCCAGGGCGTTCTCGGCCAGGGACCGGACCTCGCGGCAGGCGGCGATCTCGGGCAGGTCGCGCATCACCCGGTCGAATTGCATGCGCTTCGAGATCAGGCGGTAGCGCAGGGTGTCCCACCAGCCGATATCGGTGCGCCCGTCCGTGTCGCAGCCGACCCAGCTGGCGATGGCGAACGGGCGGGGCGTCAGCTCCGTCCAGCCTTCCGGCCAGCGGGCGCGGGCGGCGTCGAGAACGGCGCCGTTGAAGGCGTCCAGGGCGAGACGGCCGTTATTGGCCGCTGCGCAGGCCTGCTCGAACTCGACATCCAGGGTGATCGGCGCGTCCGGTCGCGTGGACAGGGCCGCAGCGCGGGCGATCAAGCCGGCACGGGCGCCGGGATCGGGCAGGCTCGCGGCCTCGGCGAGGAGGCCGGCGACGGCCCTCGGCATGCCGAAGGTCGGATGGGCGGTGAACACCACCGCGAAGGCGGTGCGGTGGATCAGGGCCGCGAAGGCCTCAAGGCTGTCGGGCCGGTCCGGGACGGCGGCCACGAGGCGGGCGGGGATCGCCGCCTGGGGATCCTCCGAGCCGCCGTCGAGACCCACATAGGCCCGCAGCCGCTCTGCCCGGGCCGCCAGGGCGGCGGCGCGCAGGCGCACGAACAGGGCTTCCAGGTCGCCCGTCGCGATCTCGTTCCGGTCGAACCGGCGGGTGATCGCGAGGGTCACCGCCAGGACGGGGTTGCGGAACGGGTCCTCCCGGGCCTGATCCCGGGCGGCCTCGATCAGTCCGAGGAGGTGCGCCTCCAGTTCCTCGGGCTCGCGGCTCGGCTCATGCTGCATCGGTCGGTCCCGGCTCCGGTCTGCCCGCATCTACCCGGTCGGGCGAGCCACGCAAGGAGCGTTCCGCGCGCGATCGGGGACTCGACGGGGTGGCGGCGGCCCCACGCGCGGGTTAGAGCTTGCCTCCTCATGGAGCGCCTGTTGATCATCCTGGCTATCCTGGTCTTCGCCGTCGCCCTCGTCGCCGTCGCCGCGATGGCGGCCCGCGGCCGGCGCGAGCCCCTGCGCATGGGCGCCGAACTCGACCATGAGGATGAGAATCTGCTCATCGGATCCATCGGACCCCGCAGGAGTCCGATCGACCGCAGCGCCCAGGTTCTCGATCCACGCGTTCTCGATCTGGAAGCGATTGAATTGGAACCGATCCGGGCGCTCGACCGAACTGAGCGCGGCGAGCCCCGCCGTCGAGACCTGCCGGGAGCCGGCCAATGAGGCCTTTCGCATGCGGAGCAGGCCGGCTGCTGCTGGCCGCCCCCCTGTGCCTGTCGATGGGGCAGGCCGTTCCGGCGGCTCCCGCCGGCAATCCGCCTGCGCCGGCCGCTCCCGCCCAGGCCGCTCCCGCCCAGGCCACACCGGCTCCGGCGCCCACCTCGGAGCCGCCCGCCGCTCAGGCGCCAACGCCCACGCCGGCAGCCGGCCCGCCCCTCGCACAGCCCTGCGGGACATCGGCGGCCCGCTTCGAGAACGGCAAAGGGTTCAAGATGCTGATCACCCGGGCCGGGCAGGTCCGGACGACGAACCCGCTCAGGCCGCTGACGCCCGAGGTGAACGAGGTTCTCCAGGTCGTGATCGCCGGCAAGGTCGCGACCGCCTACGGACCGGACTTCACCACGCTGCGGCGCGGCAGCGCGGCGTCGGCCATCGAGGCGATGTTGGGCGGATCGATTCGCTGGCAGCCGGCGCTGCCGACCTTCCCCGATCCGATCGCGATCGTCACCGAGGAGGGGACGCCCCTGGCGCAGCTCTCCTTCCGCGCCTGCGAAAGCCCGCCTGCCGTCAAGGCTCCCAAGGCCGAGGCTCGCAAGAAGGCGCCCCCCCGGCACGCGGCCCCGAAGGCCGCGGCCCAGAAGACGCCTTCGGGCTTTTCCATGCCGCAGGGGGCGATCGCCGAATAGGCGCGCCTGTTTCTGCGCCTATTTCTGCTTGGCGATGACCTTGTCCTTGATGCCGTCGTAGACGCCCTTTGAGAGGATCTTCTTGGAGACCAGGTCGTCCTTGCCGTGGTAGGGGCGGCCCTTGATGATCGCGGCGGCGCGGGCCGCACCGATGCCGGGCAGGGCGTCGAGTTCCTCGGCGCTGGCGCTGTTGAGGTCGACGAGCACGCCCTTGGCGGCGTTCGGCGAGCCGGCGACCGGCGCGCTCGGGGCCGCGGGCTTCATGGGTGCCGTCGGCGCTGCGGTGGTCGGCGCCTGGGGCGACTGCGCCAGGGCCGGTACCCCGACGAGGCTCGACAGGAGGGCGAGGAGGGCGAGTGTCTTGGTGGAGGAGGCCATGGCGTTCTCCCGAGGGGCACGGCCCGCTCAGCGGTACCGTCGCGTCAGATCTGCGCCGCGCCGCTTGAACCCACGCTTAACGGTTGTGGCCCGGAACCCCTAGCCAGGCGCCGGCGCCGAGGCTATAAGCCCGCCCTCATCCGTATCCCGCGGTGTGCGAGGCGATCCTCGATCGAGGAGCCGCCCGCGCGCCGCTTTGTCCGCGGCGTCACGAAGGATCCAGCCATGGCCGTTCCGAAGCGAAAGACTTCCCCCTCCCGCCGCGGCATGCGCCGCTCGGCCGACGCCCTCAAGGCGCCGACCTACGTCGAGGACAAGGATTCGGGCGAGCTGCGCCGTCCGCACCATATCGACCTCAAGACCGGCATGTACCGCGGCCGTCAGGTCCTGAAGGTGAAGTCCGCAGAGGCCTGAGCTTCGCGAGGGCGGCGCCTCAGGCGAGGCGCCGCGCAGCTTCCGCGTAGCGCGCGGCGGCCACCCGGGTCCGTTCCAGGCGCGACGGCTGCAAGGTCGGGTCGTCGGCCGACAGCAGCTGCGCGACGAAGACGGCCCGGGGTTTCCCGACCGCCGCACGTTCCGCCGACAGAGCCTCCCGCCGCCCGTCGGACTGCCCACCATCGATGACGGTGAGGGCGCGGGCCGTCGGCTGACCCGGCTCCGCGTCTGTCGATGACATCACATCCGGCGCGCGTCGGCCGGGCCGGGCCTGTACCGGATCGAGACGGCTGACTGTTCCGATCCGCACCATGGCCACGCCCTCCGCACGTTTCCGTGCCGGTGTCGCAAAGGTGGGGCCGGCGTTTACTAATCGTCAACCCTTTATCCGGTCGCGCCGACTACCGATTATTTTTTCGCGAGCGCCTCGAGGCGCTGCTGCATCTCCAGCATCTGGCGCTTGAGGTCGTCCAGCTCGCCGCCGGCATAGGCTGCGGGCTGTGCCGCCGTGGTCGGCTGCGCCCCCGTTGCGGGCGGCGCGAACCCCGTGAACATCTTCATGGCGTCGCCGAAGAAGTTCATGTTGGTGCGCACCTGCTGCTCGATCGCGTTCTGGAACGCGGCCGGACCGAAGCTGTGGGCGAACTTCTCGCGCAACCCGTCTTGGTCCTTGGCGAAATTCGCCATGGAGAATTCGAGGAAACTCGGCACCATCGTGCGCATGCTGTCGCCGTAGAACCGGATCAGCTGGCGGAGGAACGCCACGGGAAGCAGATTCTCGGCCCCGGCCTTGTTCTCCTGCTCGAAGATGATCTGCGTGAGTACCGAGCGGGTGATGTCGTCGCCGGTGCGCGCATCGTAGACGATGAAGTCCTCGCCGTTCTGGACCATCGTGGCGAGGTCCTCCAGCGTCACGTAGGTCGAGGTACCGGTGTGATAAAGGCGCCGATTGGCGTACTTCTTGATGACGGTCTGGGTGGCCTTGACGGTATCCGCCATCGGGAACGGCCTTTCTGGACTCGGGACCGGGGGGCGTTGCAGGCGCGCGGTGCAGCCTGACGGGGGCTGTCTTCGCGCCCGCAACACGATCCTTAAAGCCTTCGCCGAGCGCAGAAAACAGCAAACTGCACGTCTTCAACGCAGAATAATGCAGGCTGCTCCCACGCACGAACCGTCTCGATTCCGCAAGTGTGTCGGCGTCGCGATTTAGCGCTTTGAACGGCAACCTTGACTTCGCTGATCCCACGCCCTTCATCCCAAGACCGGCATAGAGCGCGCCCAGCACGACAATGGCGCGCCGGCTCGCGAGAGGAGAACGTTCACATGGCAGGCAGCGAAGAGATCGTCATCGTCGGGGCCGCGCGCACGGCGGTCGGCTCGTTCGGCGGCGCCTTCGGGGCGGTGCCGGCCCACGAACTCGGCGCCACGGCCATCAAGGCCGCCCTGGAGCGGGCCAAGGTCTCCCCGGACGACGTGGACGAGGTGATCTTCGGTCAGGTGCTCACTGCGGGCGCCGGCCAGAACCCGGCCCGGCAGGCCGCCATCAAGGCCGGCATCCCCGAGAAGGCCACCGCCTGGGGCCTCAACCAGGTCTGCGGCTCGGGCCTGCGCACGGTCGCCATCGGCATGCAGCAGATCGCCAACGGCGACGCCAAGGTCATCGTCGCCGGCGGACAGGAATCCATGTCGCTCTCGCCCCACGCGCAGTACCTGCGCGCCGGCCAGAAGATGGGCGACGTCAAGCTCGTCGACACCATGATCAAGGACGGCCTGTGGGACGCCTTCAACGGCTATCACATGGGCCAGACAGCCGAGAACGTCGCCCAGGCCTTCCAGCTCACCCGCGAGCAGCAGGACCAGTTCGCCACGCGGTCGCAGAACAAGGCCGAGGCCGCCCGCAAGGAGGGGCGCTTCAAGGACGAGATCGTCCCCGTGACGGTGCCGGGCCGGAAGGGCGACACGATCGTCGACACCGACGAGTACATCCGTGACGGCGCTACCCTGGAGGCGATGGCCAAGCTGAAGCCGGCCTTCACCAAGGACGGCACCGTGACGGCGGCCAACGCCTCGGGCCTCAACGACGGCGCCGCCGCCCTCGTGCTGATGTCGGCCTCGGAGGCCGAGCGCCGCGGCCTTACCCCGCTCGCGAAGATCAAGTCCTGGGCGACCGCGGGCGTCGATCCGAAGGTGATGGGCACTGGCCCGATTCCCGCCTCCCGCAAGGCCTTGGAGAAGGCCGGCTGGAAGCCGTCCGACCTCGACCTGATCGAGGCCAACGAGGCCTTCGCCGCCCAGGCGCTGGCGGTGAACAAGGACATGGGTTGGGACGACGCGAAGGTGAACGTCAACGGCGGCGCCATCGCCATCGGTCACCCGATCGGCGCGTCCGGCGCCCGCGTCCTCGTCACCCTGCTGCACGAGATGAAGCGCCGTGACGCCAAGAAGGGCCTCGCCACGCTCTGCATCGGCGGCGGCATGGGCGTCGCGATGTGCGTCGAGCGGGCCTGATCGCTCCGGGGCGGCGAGCCTGCTGGACAACTTAGACTTAAGGCCGAGATCACAAAAATTCGCGTGCGGACGCCATCCGCACGCGGCATCACGGGATGCGAACAGGAGGAAACAATGGCTCAAGGACGCGTCGCCCTGGTCACGGGCGGCACTCGCGGCATCGGCGCGGCGATCTCGAAGCGGCTCAAGGACAAGGGCTACCGGGTCGCGGCCAATTACGGCGGCAACGACGAGGCGGCCAACGCCTTCAAGGCCGAGACCGGCATCCCGGTCTTCAAATTCGACGTCGGCGATCTCGCGAGCTGCGAGGCCGGCATCAAGGCGGTCGAGGCCGAACTGGGGCCGATTGAGGTGCTGGTGAACAACGCCGGCATCACCCGGGACGGCGCCTTCCACAAGATGACCTTCGACAAGTGGCAGGCCGTCATCAAGACCAATCTCGATTCGATGTTCACCTGCACACGTCCGCTGATCGAGGGCATGCGCAGCCGCAACTTCGGGCGCATCATCATCATCTCGTCGATCAACGGCCAGAAGGGCCAGGCCGGCCAGACCAACTACTCGGCCGCCAAGGCCGGCGTGATCGGCTTCGCCAAGGCCCTGGCGCAGGAGAGCGCGTCCAAGGGCATCACGGTGAACGTGATCGCGCCGGGCTACATCGCCACCGAGATGGTGATGGCGGTGCCGGAGGAGATCCGCAACAAGATCATCTCCACCATTCCCACGGGCCGCCTGGGCGAAGCCAACGAGATCGCCCACGCGGTCGAGTATCTGGCGAGCGACGAGGCCGGCTTCGTGAACGGCTCGACGCTGACCATCAACGGCGGCCAGCACTTCGTCTGATCGCCAGCGGGCGCGCACGGTTCAGGCCGGCGCGCCCGCATTCGGGTTCGGCAGCGGTTTCCGGCCTTCGACGGGGACGCGCCTGCCGGGCCGCTTGTCCGCCGTGCGGAGCGCGGTCCCATCCCGGCGAGGTCGCATGATCCCGGCTCGGACCCGCCGCTCGAAGGCCGCCTGACGGCCACGCCGATCATCCACCGGTACGGACGACGCCACCGCCTGTGCGGACCGGCATGAGGCCCGACACCGCGGCGCGCGGGCGCTCCGGCGCAGGCCCAGCGATCTATCCCTGCGATCCACGAGTGAAAGCGTGACGAAGGCCCTTCTCGGCGCGCGGTCTCCGGGGCCGGGCGGGATAACGGGCATTGCGGGCACCGATCGGCGCCATCGCCCGCGTGTTCTGAGACACGAACAATTCGACCGGCCTCGTATATCTCTCGTTCCATCGGGTCGCGGAAGGTCGCCCCGACAGTTTACGAGTCCATGGTCATCATGAACAAATGGATTAATGGTAAATTCGGCGTTCAGTTTATCGGTGAGGAACTGGATTGTTATTTGCTAAGCGCATCCGCTCGTGCCGATCGTCCGGCGAGCCCCCGGAGCCGCGCCCGTCCCTCCGTCGCGAAGCTTGGTCTGGCCGCGGCCTGTGTCCTCGGGCTGGCCGCGTGCGTCACGCCGCAGGAGCGCCACGCGATGGATCGGAACCAGTGCGCTGCCTTCGGCTTCGAGCCCGGAACCGACGCCTTTGCCGAATGCATGATGGGGCTCCACCAGGAGCGCGCCGTCGCGCAGGCCAACAGCACCCTGTACGCGCAGGCGCAGCTCGCGGAGCAGAGCCGCCGCCGCGAGGCCCGGCAAGACCTCTACAAGATCGTCAGCCTGCAGCGGAGCGGCGACGCGGGCTTTCCGATCTGCGGAGCGTCGTCCGAGGGCGGCATGGATCGCCGGACCATGACTTGGTACGGCCCGAACTGCCGCGCCCGCTGATCGATATCAGGGAGATCGACGATGTCGGACGTCACCGCCCAGGGACCGGGGAACGCGAGCAAGTTCATCTTCGCCACGACGGCGATGTTCGCGGCCACGATCGGTATGGTCACGCAGGACTGGGGATGGTTTTTCCTGGCGATGCTCGGCAGCGCCGCGGTGCAATGCGTGATCTACATGCCGCTTCAGCGCTCCCGCGGATGGAAGCCGCTCAACTTCGCCCATCTGGGCCATCTCGTCCTGCTGCTGTTCCCGCACTGAGACGCCCATCCCCGGCGGCGCCCCGAGAGGCCGCCGCCTGTCCCTTTGCTCCGGCACGCCGAGACAACCCCTCATGACGCTCGCCCTGATCATCGCCGGCTTCCTCATCGTCAACGTCGCGATGGCCGGCGTCTTCTCCCTCGTAGCCCTGTGGGCCGACTGAGCCGCACCCCTACGGCGCGCCGACGCAGTTGGCGTAGAAGGTCGTCGTCGCAGGCCAGTCGGAGAAGACGCCCAGCACGCCCACCTGCCCGTGCAGGACATCGAGCAGCCGCAGGATGTCGCCGTCGTCGGTGACCACCGGCTTGATCGACTGATAATAGTATCCGCCGCCGCCCTTCAGGGGGCCCGAGCGCTCCAGGGACCACGCGATCAGGCCCAGCCCGGCCGTCTTCGCCGCCCGGGCGTAGGTGGAGGGCTCGATCGTCCCGTCCGGTCCCGGCCGGACCAGCATCCAGAGCGGCGGGGCCAGGATCGTCACGCCTTTCTGCGCCAGCTCAGCCATGCCGGGCTGCCACGTGGCCGGCTTCTCCGGGTCGAAGCCCTTGGCGGTCTCGTCGCGGTCGTCGAGGAAGATCGCCTGGCGGCCGAAATCCGGATCCTTGTCGAGCCAGTACAGGATGTCCCGGAGCTGGAAGCTTTGCGGATAGACGTCTGAGGCCGGGATGCCGGCCTGCCTGTACTCGTCGATCAGCTGCTGGGCGTACATGTCCTGGGTGTAGGTGCCGTCGAACGGCATCGCGACCTGGGGTGCCTTCAACTCGGGCGTGAACTTTCGCCCCATCCCCTTCACGAGCGCGATGTACTCCCTGTGGGTCATCAGCGTGCCGGTGCCGGCATAGAGATCGGTGCGCCAGCGCGGGGTTGCGCTCATGTAGGCTGCGACCGTCGTGGCCTCCGGATCGGCCGCATCCATCTTGCCGTTGAGCGCCTTGAACTCGTCCAGCGTCAGGTCGCTGGTGCAGCACTTGGCCGAGGCCTTGCGCCCGGTCGCCGGATCGGCCGGCGCGAAGCCCTGCGTGCACTTCGCCGCGAATTCGGGCCGGGCCAGGATGTCGGTGGTCGTGTGCAGGTCGCACTGACTGTGGCGGCAGACGAGCTGCCGGTCCTTGGTGAAGGCCACGTCGCACTCGATGATCCCGGCGCCCATCCGGTCGGCAGCGATCAGGCCCTCCCGGGTGTGCTCGGGGAACATCAGCGGCGCGCCGCGATGCGAGATCGAGAAGGTCCTGGGCGTGTAGGTCCGGTTGACGCCGCAGGCTGCGAGCTTGTCCTTCAGGGGGCCGGGCTTGAGCCGGTCGACAAGGTAGAACGGCCGCGGCCCGAGCTGGGCGGCCTCGCCGGCGAGCCCGGGGCTCGCCAGCAGGAACAGACTCAGGCCGATCAAGATCGCACGCATCGCGAACCTCCCCTCTCGGATCGCAGGTAGAGCACCGCGGTGACGACGGCGTGACCCCAGTCTCGCCGACTCGCGAGCCGCGTGATAGCCGCGGGCCATGAGCGCGTCCGCATCGAGTCCCTCCGCCCGCACGCCGGCCGCGACCCTTGCGGGTTTCGGGGCGATCCTGCTGTGGTCGCTGCTCGCCCTCTTCACGGCGGCTTCCGGGGCGGTTCCGCCGTTCCAGCTCGCCGCCATGACCTTCCTCATCGGCGGCCTGTGCGGCTGCGCGACCTGGATCGCCCGGCCGAGCCGCGCCCGTGCGCTGATTCAGCCCTGGACGGTCTGGCTGCTCGGGGTCGGCGGCCTGTTCGGCTACCACGCCCTGTATTTCAGCGCCCTGCGTCTCGCGCCGCCGGCCGAGGCGGGGTTGATCAACTATCTCTGGCCGCTGCTCATCGTCCTGTTCTCCGCACGGCTCCCGGGCTCGGCCGGTCTGCGTCCGGGCCACCTCGCCGGGGCTTTCCTGGGCCTCGCCGGCGTCGCGGCCCTGTTCGCCGGCAGGGGCGATCTCGGCTTCGCGCCGGGCGCGGTGCCGGGCTACGCGGCCTCCCTGGCGGCAGCGTTCGTCTGGGCCGGCTACTCGGTGCTCTCGGCCCGGGTCGGGGCGGTGCCCACGGATGCGGTCGCGGGCTTCTGCCTCGCCACGGCCGCGCTGAGCCTTGCCTGTCACGGCGCCTTCGAGGCGACGGTCTGGCCCGCCGATGCCGCGCAGTGGGGCGCGGTGGTCCTGCTCGGCCTCGGACCGGTGGGCGCCGCCTTCTACCTCTGGGACATCGGCTGCAAGCGCGGCGACGTCCGCCTGCTCGGCGTCACGGCCTATGCGGCGCCCGTGCTCTCGACGCTGATCCTGGTGGCGGCGGGCTATGCCAGCCCGAGCCCGGCGTTGGCGCTCGCCGGCCTGCTGATCGTGGCGGGGGCGCTCGCAGCGGTGCGCGCTTCGCGGGTCGTGCGGCGGGCCTGAGGTGGGACGCCAATCAACTGGACCGTGCGGTGGCTGCTGACGACCCACCTCCGCCGTTCATGCTGACGCGCGCCGATCGCGAAAGCCGACGCACGGACGGTATCCAGTGGGGCTTCCGCGATGCGGATCGAGTGCGTCGAAGCTGTCTCTGGCGCCGTGACCGATCGAGGCTGGACGGTAAGGGCGAGCGGAGGTCAGGTCTTGTCCGGCTCGGTGGTGGGGGCCGCAACAGCTCCGACACCGCCGCTCACTTCCGTTCCCGTATGGGGCGGCACGCCACTAGGCAGTACGGGAGCGGCGGAGGGCTCGTCCTCGACCTCTCCGAGGCTGGCCTCCACCTCGTGTATGAGGTCCGCGAAATCGTATGGCTTGTTGAGCAGGCGTGTGCCCGGCGGCAACGCGCGCTTCAGGTCAGCGCCGGCTCCCGAGGTGACGATGATGCCGACGGCGGGCCAGCGGTGATGAACGAGATGCGCGAGGGCCACCCCATCGCCCACGATGCCACGCCCTGTGATCAGCATGCGTACGGCGGCAATTTCTTCGAGCACCGCCAACGCCTCCGCGGCCGTGCGCACCTCGATGGCCCGAAAGCCGACATCGCTCAGCATGTCGGCCGTGACCATACGGACGAGCCGATCCGACTCCGCGATGAGGATGGCTACAGGTCTGCTGTCGACAGTCATCAAGCCTCCTCTTCTCACACTGACGGTCGTCAGGACGAGGAGCTTCGGAGCACTCCGGCATGGCGATGTCGCGGCTCCGGGGGCATCGGAGCCAGCCTGTATCTTATCGCACCACGAGCGGGATCCCTAATCCGGAAGACGTGCGTTGCAGACGGTGCATCCCATTTGGTTCGGGTAGGCCGACGCAGACCGGCGCGATCGGTCCACCTTGAATGCGCCTTTGGAAGGCCGCTGTTTGCGGCTGTTTTCGACCCGTAACGGCCGTACAGACAACTGTCGGCGTTTCTCGAAAGCGGCCATGATCTCTTTCCGTGCGACCCTGCAACTACGCACTGCGGATGAAGGTCCCGCACAGTTTGCCACTCAGTTGGTTCTTCCGTCAGATTTGGACCAAGATCCGAGCGCTTCAAGCGTGGTCCAACACGTTTAAGGCCCGGCCTGAGGGCCAAGTCTACGATCCGTCTCCGCTCTTGATAAGTTGATCTTTGCCGGTTATATTTTCATAGGTCATTGCATTCAGTGGTGTTAAAAAGCATCTCACCGATCATATTTGACCTTCGCGTCTGATGAGCGCTTACCGCAATGCTTAAGATAATACTAATCCAAATGCTGGCGGTTGCAATTTTCTCGACGGCCGCCGTCGGCGATCAGGGACTTAAGGAAATAAAAGTATCGGTCATCACAAATTTTTCCGAGTCAGATCCTGCGGCTCAAATTCTCGTAAAACAATTTGTAGACACTCTAAACGGTGAAAAATCTAAGGATATATCCATAAAATATGAATACTATTGGTCAAGTGGAAATGTCGAAGCTGTGCGAAGTTACGCCAAGAAAATTGTTTTAAGTCAACCCGACGTGATATTTGCCGCTACGACGCCGGTGGTGCGGTCCCTTCTGCAGGAAACAAAAACAATACCTATCGTATTCGCGACAGTGGCTGATCCAGTCGGCAGCGGATTTGTAGAAAACTTGGCTGCTCCTGGAAAAAATGTTACCGGATTCGTGAATTCAGAAGGCAGTATCGCCGGCAAGTGGGTGCAATATTTGAAAGAATTGATACCCGGAATGTCCTGCGTAACGATGATGTATAATCCTAGCACCGCTCCATACTATAAATACTACGTGTCTCCATTCGAGGAAGCATCGAGATCAATGAATGTGACATCCAGGCTATCTCCTGTTGCCACAGAAAAAGATATCGAAAACACCATAAAAGGACTGTCGGTAGAAAAATGTGGCCTCATTCTCATGAATGACAGCTTTAATTATATACATCGTCGAATAATAAGCTCAACCTCCGAGAAATATGGCATCCCAGTGGCCGCCTATAACAAAGCAACCGCGCAAGATGAGGCACTAGTAGCTTATGGTCCTGAAGAGGCGGACGCGTATAAAAAGGCCGCTGGGTATGCTAAGAAAATAATCGATGGCGCTGATGTGGGAAAGCTGCCAGTTCAGTTCAATACTAGTTTTTACTTATCTATCAATATTCAGAAGGCCAAGAAACTTGGATTAGAAATTCCAGCCTCTTTTCTCTCGCGGGTCGACGAAGAGGTTGAATGAATCTGCATGGCATTTGAATGAAGTGGGCAGGCTTCGACGTTTTCCCGCATGTGACAGTGACGTCCGCTCCGACGCACGTGACGCTCGGAAGCGGACCAACCGAAATCCAGCCCTCTCAGACATCCACGCGTTCACCACACGTGGCGCAGACCCTAACCCCGCGGCGTCGGCCGCCAGTCCGGCGGCGCCATCTCGAACCCCGAGAATTSGAAGCCCGGCGACACCGTGCAGCCGACGAGCGTCCAGGCGCCGAGGCTGGTGGCGGTCTGCCAGTGGCCGGCCGGGACGACGCAGTGCGGGCGCTGGCCGGCGGCGAGATCCGGTCCGAGATGCCGGGCCTCGGCATCGTGCCCGTTCGGGCTCGTGGTGATCACGAGCGGCGCGCCAGCATGCCAGTGCCAGATCTCGGTGGCGTCGACCCGGTGCCACGCGGAGACCTCGCCGAGATCCAGCAGGAAGTAGATCGCCGTGCCGACCGAGCGGCCGTCCACCGTCCGGGGATCGCGGAAAGTCTCGCGGTAATGGCCGCCCTCGGGATGCGGTTTCAGCCCCAGCGTCGCGATCACTTCGGCTGCCGTCATGGTCCGCCTCTCCTTCCGCCGCGCCGGCCGCTTGCCGGCCCTTGGCGCCGATGGTACCGGCCGAAAAACCCGCAAGGTCCGAAAACGATGCCGAGCCCGACCGTACGCCTCCACCACGGCGACCTGCCCGCCGATTACGACGCGGGCCGGGCGGTGGCCATCGATACCGAGACGCTCGGGCTCAACCCGCACCGGGACCGGCTCTGCGTGGTGCAGCTCTCCACCGGCGACGGCACGGCCGACATTGTCCAGATCCCGCAAGATGGTCCGGAGCCGGTCGTGCTCAAGGGCATCCTGGCCGATCCGGCGGTCGTCAAGATCTTCCACTTCGCCCGGTTCGACGTCGCGGTCCTGTTCAAGGCGTTCGGGGTGATGCCGGCGCCGGTCTACTGCACCAAGATCGCCTCGAAGCTCGCCCGGACCTACACGGACCGCCACGGCCTGAAGGACGTGGTCCGCGAACTCGTCGGCGTCGACCTGTCGAAGCAGCAGCAATCCTCGGATTGGGGGGCCGACAGCCTGTCGCAGGCGCAGCTCGATTACGCGGCCTCGGACGTGCTCCACCTCCACGCGGCCCGCGACCGGCTCGATGGGATGCTGGCCCGGGAGGGGCGAAGCGACCTCGCAGCGGCCTGTTTCGCCTTCCTTCCGACCCGTGCCCGCCTCGACCTCGACGGCTGGCCCGAGACCGACATCTTCGCGCATACCTGAGGATGCGGGGGACACGCGCACGTCCTGCGTCGCGTGAGACTTTCCTGTCACCGCGCCGCGACGCGTCGCTGGTAGGTTGCGGCTGTCGGCGCCTTCGGGTGCCGGCCAGGCCCTCCTCGCCGGTCGCCAACCCGATCAGGCCGACGAGGAGGGCTCGTCCCAGTCAGGTCAGTGTCCGCGTGCCCGACGGCGTGGTGATCCGGGCCGTGAAGCGGGGGAGGGCGCCCCGTGCGAGGTGCGGCGGGTCGCCGAGGCCCAGCCGCCCGTGGAGCGCCGCCACCCCGTCCGGATCCGGATGGGCCAGCTCCACCGCATCGAGATGCACCCCCAGATCCGGCATCCCCCGGGCGGGGTTGCCCCGCGGACCCCACGCCATCACGCAGGGCGCGGCGCCGTCGGCCGGCCACGCCCCGTCCGGACGCAGGCCGAAGCGCCACGACAGGTCCCCGCGGGTCATGGTGGCGGCCTGTCCGAGCAGGGCGCCATGGGCGGCGAGAACGCCATCGAGATCGTCCGTCCGGGCGACCAGGCCGCGCAGCCGACGTCCCGCCTCCCAATCCGCCCGCACCTGTCCGGCGTCATCGAGGCCGAACCAGCGGGCGCCGGACGGCGGTGGCGCCTCGGGATCGACGGCGATCACCTCGAGGAACAGGGCTTCGCCGAGGCGCAGAAGGTGGTTGCGGGTGCCCAACTCGCGATGGCGTCCGCCCTCCGGCATCACGAGGCCAAGGCAGTCGCGGACATGGGCCACGCCCTCCGCGAGGTTGGGGGCGACGACGACGAGGTGGTCGAGGGTGAGCATCGGCCAGGCTCCGTGCGACCCCTCCAGCTTACACTTTGGGCCGGCAGGCATGCCACGGGCCGCGCCGGTCTCCGCCGTGCCCGCGTCCCGGCCTGCATGCCTCAGGATGCGCGGATGGATCGGCTGACTCTTGAACATCCATGAAAAAGGCCGGAACCCCGTGAGAGGCCCCGGCCCGGGAGAGGATGGCGGGCCGGGCATCGCGCCCGGCCCCTCTCACCTCACAGCGAGTAGTACTGCACGAACTCGATCGGGTGCGGGGTCATCTCGTAGCGCAGCACCTCGGTCATCTTCAGCTCGATGAACGAGTCGATCTGGTCGTCCGAGAACACGCCGCCCTCCTTGAGGAAGGCCCGGTCCTTGTCGAGGCTGGCGAGCGCTTCGCGGAGCGAGCCGCACACGGTCGGGATCTTCTTGAGCTCCCGCGGCGGCAGCTCGTAGAGATCCTTGTCCATGGCCGGACCCGGGTCGATCTTGTTGCGGATGCCGTCGAGGCCGGCCATCAGCAGCGCTGAGAAGGCGAGGTAGGGGTTCGCCATCGGGTCGGGGAAGCGGACCTCGACGCGCTTGGCCTTCGGGCTCTTGGTCCACGGGATGCGGCAGGAGGCCGAGCGGTTGCGGGCCGAGTAGGCCAGCAGCACCGGCGCCTCGTAGCCCGGCACCAGGCGCTTGTACGAGTTGGTCGACGGGTTGGTGAAGGCGTTGAGCGCCTTGGCGTGCTTGATGATGCCGCCGATGTACCAGAGGCATTCCTGGGAGAGGCCGGCATACTTGTCGCCGGCGAAGACCGGCTTGCCGTCCTTCCATATCGACTGGTGGACGTGCATGCCCGAGCCGTTGTCGCCGTAGACGGGCTTCGGCATGAAGGTCGCGGACTTGCCGTAGCTCTGCGCGACGTTGTGGATGCAATACTTGTAGATCTGCATGTGGTCGGCGAGCAGGGTCAGCGTGTCGAACTTCATGCCGAGTTCGTGCTGGGCCGAGGCCACCTCGTGGTGGTGCTTCTCGACCTTCACGCCCATGGACTGCATGGCGGCCAGCATCTCGCCGCGCATGTCCTGGGCCGAATCCTGCGGCGGCACAGGGAAGTAGCCGCCCTTGGTCTGCACCCGGTGGCCGAGGTTGCCGCCCTCGTAGTCGGTGAAGCCGTTGGTCGGCAGCTCGGTGGAATCGAGCTCGAAGCCGGTGCGGTAGGGGTCGGCGCCGAACTTCACGTCGTCGAACACGAAGAACTCGGCCTCGGGGCCGACATAGATCGTGTCGCCGATGCCGGTCTGCTGCAGGTAGGCCTCGGCGCGCTTGGCGGTGCCGCGGGGGTCGCGGCCGTAGGGCTCGCCCGTGGCCGGCTCCAGCACGTCGCAGACGATCGACATCGTTGCGGCGGAGAAGAACGGGTCGAGGGTGGCGGTCACGGGGTCGGGCATCAGCAGCATGTCGGACTCGTTGATCGCCTTCCAGCCGGCGATCGAGGAGCCGTCGAACATGGTGCCCTCGTCGAAGATCTCCTCGTCGATGAGCGACACGTCGAACGTGACGTGCTGCCACTTGCCGCGCGGGTCGGTGAACCGGAAGTCCACGTAGCGCACGTCGTTGTCCCGGATCGTCTTCAGCACCTCGGCCGCTGTGGTCATCGTGGGCATCCTCCAGGGATCTCTGAAACGTCTGTCGTGCGCACCCGCATCCAGTCGGCTACGCCGGCAAGCGGCGCTTGATATCCGTCGCGGGCGTCTGTTGCCACCCGCGTGGCGCCGGAATCGGCCGACCGGTGAAACGTTTGCTCCGCGAATGCGCCCGATCTCGAAAGCGTGAACGCGTCCATCCCCGTCTAGGGCGTCGTCCTCTCGCTGCAAAGGCGTTTCTGGCACGCTCCGTGCAAAGGCGGCATCGGCCGTCGTGGAGGCGGCAAGCCGTTCGCGTCTTCCCGGGTTGCCCCAGGTCGCGCATCGATACGGACGAGAGAACCGGAATGACCAAATATAAGCTCGAGTACATATGGCTCGACGGGTATACGCCGACCCCGAACCTGCGCGGTAAGACGCAGATCAAGGAATTCGACAGCTTCCCGACCCTCGAGCAGCTCCCGATGTGGGGCTTCGACGGCTCGTCCACCAAGCAGGCCGAGGGCGGCAGCTCCGATTGCATGCTCAAGCCCGTGCGCCACTTCCCCGACCCGGCCCGCAAGAACGGCGTGCTGGTGATGTGCGAAGTGATGATGCCGGACGGCGTGACCCCGCACGAGTCCAACAAGCGCGCCACGATCCTGGACGATGCCGGCGCCTGGTTCGGCTTCGAGCAGGAGTACTTCCTCTACAAGGACGGCCGCCCGCTCGGTTTCCCGGCCTCCGGCTACCCGGCGCCGCAGGGCCCGTACTACACCGGCGTCGGCTATTCGAACGTCGGCGACGTCGCCCGCAAGATCGTCGAGGAGCACCTCGACCTCTGCCTCGAGGCCGGCATCAACCACGAGGGCATCAACGCCGAGGTGGCCAAGGGCCAGTGGGAGTTCCAGATCTTCGGCAAGGGCTCCAAGAAGGCCGCCGACGAGATGTGGATGGCCCGATACCTCCTGCAGCRCCTCTGCGAGACCTACGGCATCGACGTCGAGTACCATTGCAAGCCGCTCGGCGACACCGACTGGAACGGCTCGGGCATGCACTGCAACTTCTCGACCGCGTTCATGCGCGAGCACGGCGGCAAGGCCTATTTCGAGACGCTCATGGAGGCGTTCAAGAACGCCCGCGAGGAGCACATCGCCGTCTACGGTCCGGACAACCACATGCGCCTGACCGGCAAGCACGAGACCGCCTCGATCCACGAGTTCTCGTACGGCGTGGCCGACCGCGGCGCCTCGATCCGCGTGCCGCACTCCTTCGTCAACAACGGCTACAAGGGTTACCTTGAGGACCGCCGTCCGAACTCCCAGGGCGACCCCTACCAGATCGCCTCGCAGGTGCTGAAGACGATCGCTTCCGTGCCGACTGAGGCCGCCGCAGCCGCGTAAGTCGCGCGGGGGGCATCACGCGCCCCACGTCAAGTCAACGAAGCCGGGCTCTTCAGTCCGGCTTCGTCGTGTTCAGGCTTCGGGATTCCGCCGTGGCCGCCATGGCGGCAAGGGCCGCCTCGCCTCAGGAGCGGCGTGGGCGGTCGTCCTCGCGGATGGCCGCCTCGTGATACCACGCGCCGCCGAAGCTCGGCGTCGGCGCCGGCTTCGCATCCGGACTCGTCCGGGGCGCCACGCGCACGCGCCGGAACGCGGACAGATCGTAGATCTTGGCAGTCTCGCGCGGGTCCGTGACGGCCATCGCACATCCTCCTGCATCGGGTTCACGCGGCCGATGATCCCGGCCGTTCCCGATGATGTGGGGTGCGGAGAGCGGCGCTCCATAGCGAGGAACGCCGATGCCGGACATTCGCGCAGTGCGAAATCTTAGGCAGTGCCCGGAAAAGACGGTTCCGAGGGGCGGGACCGCGGGACGATGCGGGTCAGATCGCGTCCGTGCCGGTCTCACCAGTGCGGATGCGGATCGCCTCCTCGATGGTCGAGACGAAGATCTTGCCGTCGCCGATGCGGCCGGTCTGGGCCGACTTGCGGATCGCCTCGACGGCGCCCTCCACCAGCGCGTCGGACAGAACGATCTCCAGCTTCACCTTTGGCAGGAAGTCGACCACGTATTCGGCACCCCGATAGAGTTCCGTGTGGCCCTTCTGGCGGCCGAAGCCCTTCGCTTCGATCACGGTGATGCCCTGGAGGCCGACCTCCTGGAGCGCCTCCTTCACCTCGTCGAGCTTGAAAGGCTTGATGATCGCTTCGATCTTCTTCATGCCGCTCGGGCCTGCGCTGCGGTGTCCGTCATTTCTAACATCCTCGTGACGCCTCCGCCATGCCGTTTTCTTGGCGTGTCCGATGATAGTGCCCATTTCCTGTGCGATCTACGCACATCCTTCGGGCGATTGGCGGGTTTTTGGCGAAATTTTAGTCAGGACTGATCGGTGCGCGGGCAAAGGCGGAGACGGATATGCGGTTGTTGACGGTCGCGGCCATGCGGCGGGTCGATGCCGCGGCGATCGCGGGTGGTGTGCCCGGCATCCGCCTGATGGAGGCGGCCGGGGCGGCGGTCGCGGCCCGCGCCCGGGGGCGGCTGCCGGCAGGCGGCCGGGCGCTGATCCTGTGCGGACCGGGCAACAACGGCGGTGACGGCTTCGTGGCCGCCCGGCTGCTGGCCGAGACCGGCCACGTGGTCGACCTTGTTCTCCTCGGGGACCGGGCGGCGCTGACGGGGGATGCCGCCCTGGCGGCCCAGGCCTGGACGGGAGCGGTCCAGCGGGCCGCCCCCGGCGCGCTGCCGTCCTGCGACCTCGTGATCGACGCCTTGTTCGGGGCGGGACTGTCGCGCGACCTCGACGGGGAGGCCCGTGCGCTCGTCGAAGCGGTGAATGCCGCCGGGATCCCGGTACTGGCGATCGACGTGCCGAGCGGGGTCGACGGCGATACCGGCGCGGTTCGCGGCACGGCGATCCGGGCCGTGGAGACCGTGACGTTCGTGGCGTTGAAGCCCGGGCACCTCCTGCAACCCGGGCGCGGCCTCTGCGGCCAGCTTAGCCTCGCTGAGATCGGGACGGGACCGGAGGCGCTCGAGGCCGGCCTCGCCACCGGCGCACCGCTCCACCGAAACGGACCGGACCTGTGGGCCGCGGCCTTCCCACGCCTCGATGGGGCCAGCCACAAATATACCCGCGGCCACGCCCTCGTGCTGTCGGGACCGGCGACCAAGACCGGTGCCGCCCGGCTCGCCGCCCGCGGCGCCCTGCGGGTCGGCGCCGGGCTCGTGACCGTCGCCTCGCCGACCGCGGCGCTCGCCGAGAACGCCGCGCACCTCACGGCGATCATGCTGCGGCCATGCGAGAGCGCCGACGATCTCGACGACCTGCTCACCGACGAGCGCCTCAACGTGATCCTGGCCGGCCCCGGTCTCGGCACCGGCGCGCCGACCCGGGAGCGCGTCGCCGTGGCGGCGGCGGCCGGGCGCAACCTCGTCCTCGATGCTGACGCGCTGACGAGCTTTTCCGGACAGGCGCCGCTCCTGGCCGCGCATCTCGCCGACGGCGATGCGCGCGCCGTGCTGACCCCCCATGCCGGGGAATTCGCGCGCCTGTTCGACGGCACGGACGCCATGGCGGAGACGGCCGACAAGGTCGCCCGAACACGCGCGGCAGCCGAACTCGCCGGCGCGGTGGTGGTCCTGAAAGGGGCCGACACCGTCATCGCGAGTCCCGACGGGCGTGCGGCGATCAACGACCACGGCAGCCCCTATCTCGGCACGGCCGGCTCGGGCGACGTGCTCGCTGGCCTGATCGCGGGCCTGCTGGCGCAGGGCATGGAGCCCTTCGCGGCCGCCGCCGCCGGCGTCTGGCTCCACGGGGATGCCGGCCTGCGGCACGGCCCCGGGCTGATCGCCGAGGACATTCCCGAGCTGATGCCGGCGGTGCTGCGGGACCTCGCGGCGGCCGATTTCAGGTGACCTCGAACACCGTCCACAGGCCGGTGTCGAACCGCTCCAGCACCGTGGCGCTGATCAGCCAGCGGCCGGGATTATCGGCCAGGAAGCCGATCCGGGCGGTCYGGCCTTCCAGCAGTTGGAACGTGTCGAGCCAGTAGGGCTCCCAGCCGTCGTCCAGGGGATGGAGCAGGCGGAAGCAGTGCCCGTGGAGGTGCAGCGCCTGGGGGAAGGCGGTCTCGTTGCGCAGGGCCAGGACCACAACCTGGCCCCGCTTTACCGAAAAGATCGGCTGGAGGCCCGCGACCCCGGCGGCCCCGTTCACCGACCAGATCTTCTGCGGATCGCCCGTATAGACCGGATCGGGCGTGGCGGTCTCTCTGGCGGCGTCTTTGGCGCCCGCCTTGTCCTTGGGCACAAAGGCACCGCCGGAGATCACGACATCCCGGCGCAGGGCGTTCTGGAGCTTGATCTCGGCCGGGAGGCGCTTGTTCTCGCCGATCGGGCCGATCGGCGGCCGCTTCTCGGTGATCCGGGCGCCCTTCGTGGTCACGCTCGCCAGCGTCAGGCCCTTCCCGACCAGCGCCTCGATCGTGCATCGGGCGCCCTCTTCCTCGGGGAGGTCGACCAGGAGGTCGTAGCGGGTGCCCGGCGGGAAGGGGAGGGTGGCGCGCAGGGGCTCGAACGTGTCGGTCGGCTGTCCGTCGACCGCCGCCACGTAGACCTTCACGCCCTCGAACCGGAGCCGCGTCGCCCGGGCGTTGCAGGCGTTCCCGAGACGCAGGCGGACCCGTGCCCCCGGGCGCGCCTCGATGGTCCCCGGCACGGGCTGGCCGTTGACCGTGACGAGGTTGCCGAGCCGGCCGTGGGCGGCGGCGAGGGCCGTCTGCCCGAACGGCATCAGGCTGCCGTCGTCCTGAAGGCGCCAGTCCTGCAGCACGACGCTGACATCGGCGTCGACGGAGGGCGGGTTCGTCTCCTCGACGACCAGCATGCCCGCGAGCCCGCGGCCCGACGGCTCGCTCGCTCCGCCGACGACCAGGGGGCGGATCAGGTAGGATCCGGCATCGGGCGGGGTGAACGCGTAGAGAAAGTCGCCCCCCGGCGGGATCGGCGCCTGGGTGACCCCGCCGACGCCGTCCATGGCGTTGACGATGCGCACGCCGTGCCAGTGCAGCGACAGGGGCTTGTCGGTTCGGTTCTCCACCTTCAGCCGCACCGGCTGGCCGAGCTTCACCCGGATGACGGGGGGCAGGGCCTTGCCGTCGAAACACCAGACCGCCGTGTCCGGCGCCGGCTCGGGCCTGAACCGCGCCCGGCCGGGGGCCGCCGCCAGGGAAGCGGGTTCCGGCTGCGCCGGCGCGGGCGGCGTCGTCCCGGGTGCAGACCCCGGCGGGGTTCCCGGCCCCTGAGCCCACGCCGCGCCCGGCGCGAGCCCGAAGGCCGGCACGAGCCCGAAGGCCGGCACGAGCCCGAAGGCGGCCGCGGCGGTGAGCAGGGTCCGGCGCGAGGGCGCGCCGTCGCGCGATTCGGTCGGCGGCACGGGGCGGGATGGCGGCATGGTCACTCGGCTGCGGCTCGCGACGGGTCCGCTCCTTAGCGGCGCGCGGGCTCCCGCGCCACAGGGGCAAGTTTTTTGCTGCGGGCCGTCCGGCCCATGCTATAGGGCGCGCTTCCGGCGGCCGGCGATGCGCCGGATGTCGGCGCGCGCGGGCGTGGCGGAACTGGTAGACGCGCTGGATTTAGGTTCCAGTGTCGCAAGACGTGGGGGTTCGAGCCCCTCCGCCCGCACCAGGAATTCTGCTGCGGTTGCGGTCCCCCCGGGACCCTCCGTCTCGTACCCGACATCTCGGCATCCCGGTCCGCGCGAGCACGACGCCGGCCCGGCCGGCGACCACAGGTTCTTTGAAGAGCGACGACGACGATGCAGGTGACCGAGATCAACGCCCAAGGGACTGCCACCCCTGGGCTGAAGCGCGAGTTTCAGGTTCTGCTGGCCGCCCAGGAGCTCGAAGAGCGCCTGACCAACGAGCTGTCCGGCATGAAGGACAAGGTGCAGCTCAAGGGCTTCCGCCCCGGTAAGGTGCCGGTGGCGCACCTGCGCAAGGTCTACGGCCGCTCCGTGATGGCCGAGGTGGTTCAGAACGCCGTCAACGAGGCCAACCGTCAGATCGTCACCGATAACGGCCTCAAGCTGGCCCTCGAGCCGCAGGTCGAGTTCCCGAGTGATCAGGCCGAGGTCGAGAAGGCGCTGGACGCCAAGGGCGATCTCGCCTTCAAGGTCGCCCTCGAGGTGATGCCGAGCTTCGAGCTGGCCGACCTCTCCGACGTCAGCCTGACTAAGCGCGTCGCTAAGCCCTCCGACGCAGAGGTCGACGAGGCCCTGGCGCGCATGGCCGGCCAGAGCCGTCCCTTCGCCGAGCGCGAGGAGGGCGCCGAGGCCCAGAGCGGCGACCGTGTCACCATCGACTTCGTCGGTCGCATCGACGGCGAGGAGTTCCAGGGTGGCAAGGGCGACGGCATCGATCTGGAGCTCGGGTCCGGCTCGTTCATTCCGGGGTTCGAGGAGCAGCTCGTCGGCGCCAAAGTCGGCGACAAGCGCCTCGTGAAGGTCACCTTCCCGGAATCCTACGGGGCCGAGCACCTCGCCGGCAAGGACGCCGAGTTCGACGTCACGGTCACGAAGATCCAGGCCGCCGGCGAGGCCAAAGTCGACGACGAACTCGCCAAGTCCATGGGCATGGAATCGCTGGAGAAGCTCCGCGAGGCCGTGTCGGAGGCGATCGGCCGGGATTTCGAGACCGCCTCGCGCCGACTCCTCAAGAAGGACCTCCTCGACGCCCTCGACGGCAAGTACGCCTTCGAGCTGCCCCCGTCCCTGGTGGCGCAGGAATTCGCCGCCGTGTGGGCGCAGGTGGAGCAGGACCTCAAGACCCGCGGCAAGACCTTCGCCGACGAGGACACCACCGAGGAGAAGGCCCAGGCCGAGTACAGGAAGATCGCCGAACGGCGCGTCCGTCTCGGTCTCGTGCTTGCGCAGGTCGGCGAGAGCGCCGATATCAAGGTCTCGGACGAGGAGGTGAACCAGGCCCTCATCGCCCGGGTCCGGCAGTTCCCGGGCCAGGAGCAGCAGGTCTGGGACTTCTACCGGAAGAATGCGCAGGCGCTCGCGGAACTCCGCGCGCCCCTGTTCGAGGAGAAGGTGGTCGACCACGTCCTCGGGCAGATCAAGCTCGTCGAGGAGCCCGTCTCGAAAGAGGCGCTTTTCGCAGACGAGGATGACGACGACACGACCGGCGCAAAGCCGGCAGACAAGGCCGAGGCCAAGGACGAGTCCAAGACCGAAGCCAAGGCCGACTGAGTCCCGCACTGTCCGAGCGACGGCGGGCAAGGGTTAGGCGGTGGTTAAGCATCGCCGATGTTCGCTGACATGCCCGGGGCTGCCCTGATTCGCGGCAGCCCCGGGCCTCACTCCGGGGCAGGACGAGATGAGAGATCCGATCGACGTCTATAACAACGCGCTCGTGCCGATGGTCGTCGAGCAGTCGAGCCGCGGCGAGCGCGCCTTCGACATCTACTCCCGCCTTCTCCGCGAGCGCATCATCTTCCTCACCGGCCCCGTGGAGGATTACGGCGCGTCGCTGATCGTGGCGCAGCTGCTGTTCCTCGAGGCGGAGAACCCGAAGAAGGAAATTTCCTTCTACATCAACTCCCCCGGCGGCGTGGTCACCTCCGGCCTGTCGATCTACGACACGATGCAGTTCATCCGCTGCCCGGTGACGACTCTCTGCGTCGGCCAGGCCGCCTCCATGGGCTCGCTCCTGCTCACCGCCGGCGAGCCGGGTCACCGCTTCGCCCTGCCGAACGCCCGGATCATGGTTCACCAGCCGTCGGGCGGCTTCCAGGGCCAAGCGACCGACATCCTGATCCACGCCCGCGAGATCGAGGCGCTGAAGCGGCGCCTGAACGAGATCTACGTGAAGCACACGGGTCGCGACTACGACACGATCCATACGGCGCTGGAGCGCGACAACTTCATGACCGCGGACGCGGCCAAGGAGTTCGGGCTCATCGACGAGGTGATCGAGAAGCGTCCCGAGCCGGCGGCCGCCTGATCGGATCCGCGACGCCTGACTGCCGCGGCGCGGCCTTGATCCCGCCGCGGCAGCGTGTTTGCATCCGGGATCGGGTCCGTCGGTCAAAGGCGCGCAGCACACTGTTTCTTTAAACGGACCCCCTACATTCAAACGATGCGCGTTCGCCCCTTGCCGGCTGCGGACGCGAGGAATCGGAGACCGATATGAGCAAGACTGGCGGCAACGACTCCAAGAGCACGCTGTATTGCTCGTTCTGCGGCAAGAGCCAGCACGAGGTCCGCAAGCTGATTGCCGGACCGACGGTGTTCATCTGCGACGAGTGCGTCGAGCTGTGCATGGACATCATCCGCGAGGAGTCGAAATCCTCGCTCGTGAAGAGCCGCGACGGGGTGCCGACCCCGAAGGAAATCCGCCGCGTCCTCGACGACTACGTCATCGGCCAGGACTTCGCCAAGAAGGTCCTCTCGGTCGCGGTCCACAACCATTATAAGCGGCTCGCCCACGCGACGAAGCACAACGACGTCGAGCTGGCCAAGTCCAACATCATGCTGATCGGGCCGACCGGCTCGGGCAAGACGCTGCTCGCGCAGACGCTGGCCCGGATCCTCGACGTGCCGTTCACCATGGCGGATGCCACGACGCTCACCGAAGCCGGCTATGTCGGTGAGGACGTCGAGAACATCATCCTCAAGCTGCTCCAGGCGTCGGACTACAACGTCGAGCGGGCACAGCGCGGCATCGTCTACATCGACGAGATCGACAAGATCTCCCGTAAGTCCGACAACCCGTCGATCACCCGCGACGTGTCGGGCGAGGGCGTTCAGCAGGCCCTCCTCAAGATCATGGAGGGCACGGTCGCCTCCGTCCCGCCCCAGGGCGGCCGGAAGCACCCGCAGCAGGAATTCCTGCAGGTCGACACGACCAACATCCTGTTCATCTGCGGCGGCGCCTTCGCGGGGCTGGAGCGGATCATCTCCCAGCGCGGCAAGGGCACCTCGATCGGCTTCGGCGCGACCGTGCAGGCCCCGGACGACCGTCGCACCGGCGAGATCTTCCGCTCGGTCGAGCCCGAGGATCTGCTGAAGTTCGGCCTCATCCCGGAGTTCGTCGGCCGTCTGCCGGTCCTGGCGACGCTGGAGGACCTCGACGAGGCGGCCCTCAAGAAGATCCTGCAGGAGCCGAAGAACGCCCTGGTCAAGCAGTACCAGCGCCTGTTCGAGATGGAGAACGTCGACCTGACGTTCCAGGACGACGCGCTGTCGCTCGTCGCCCGCAAGGCGATCGAGCGCAAGACCGGCGCCCGCGGCCTGCGCTCGATCCTGGAGACGATCCTGCTCGACACGATGTACGACCTGCCGGGCCTGGAATCCGTCGAGCAGGTGGTCATCGGCCCGGAGGTAGTCGAGGGCAAGTCGCGCCCCCTCTACATCCACGGCGACCGCAACAAGGAAGCGCCCGCCAGCGTCAGCGCGTAAGCGCTTGGTAGGGTTGCATTAAGCGCCCGGCTCCGGCCGGGCGCGCTGCGGGGAACATCTTGAAAACGCTGCCCCCCGCAGCCACCTCAGGCTCAGCGCGGAGGCCGTACGCTCCTTCGAGGTGCGGTCCGCGTTACCAGCCGCAAAGTCCCAAAAAGCCCCGACCCTCGCGGCCCGGTCGGCCCCTGGCTGTAGGCGCGCTCCATGCATGGAGGCGTCGAACCCGGGCGTCCCTGAGAGGAAGTCAGCATGTCACAGTCGAAATCGCGCCAGCCGGTGGTCCCGGGTTCGACAGGCTCATACGCCGTCCTCCCCCTGCGCGACATCGTCGTCTTCCCGCACATGATCGTGCCCCTGTTCGTGGGCCGCGAGAAGTCGATCCGCGCCCTCGAGGAGGCCGTCCGCACCGATCGCCACATCCTGCTCGCCACCCAGATCAACGCGGGCGACGACGATCCGGCGACCGACGCGATCTACAAGATCGGCACCCTTGCCTCGGTGCTCCAACTCCTGAAGCTGCCCGACGGGACCGTAAAGGTTCTGGTCGAGGGCGTCGGCCGCGCCAAGGTCACGGGCTTCACCCGTTCGGACGAGTACTACGAGGCGACGGCGGAAGCCCTCCATGACGAACTCGGCGACCGCGTCGAGGCCGAAGCCCTCGCGCGCTCGGTGCTCTCGGAGTTCGAGAACTACGTCAAGCTGAACAAGAAGATCTCGCCCGAGGTCGTCTCTGCCGTGACCCAGATCGACGAGCCCTCCAAGCTCGCCGACACGATCGGCTCGCACCTGCTCGTCAAGATCTCCGACAAGCAGGGCATCCTGGAGACGCCCACGGTTGCGCAGCGCCTCGAGCGCGTGCTGTCGCTGATGGAGAGCGAGATCTCCGTGCTCCAGGTGGAGAAGCGCATCCGGACCCGCGTCAAGCGGCAGATGGAGAAGACCCAGCGCGAGTACTACTTGAACGAGCAGATGAAGGCGATCCAGAAGGAGCTGGGTGACTCCGAGGATGGCCGCGACGAGCTGGCCGAGCTGGAAGAGAAGATCGAGAAGACCAAGCTCTCCAAGGAGGCCCGCGACAAGGCGACGGCCGAGCTGAAGAAGCTGCGCCAGATGTCGCCGATGTCGGCCGAGGCGACCGTCGTGCGCAACTACCTCGACTGGATGCTTGGCATCCCGTGGGGCAAGCGCTCGAAGATCAAGAAGGATCTGCTCGGCGCCCAGGCGCTGCTCGACGACGATCATTTCGGCCTCGACAAGGTCAAGGAGCGGATCGTCGAGTACCTCGCGGTGCAACAGCGCGCGAACAAGCTCACCGGCCCGATCCTGTGCCTCGTCGGTCCCCCCGGCGTCGGCAAGACCTCTCTCGGCAAGTCCATCGCCAAGGCGACGGGTCGCGAGTTCGTCCGCATGTCGCTCGGCGGCGTGCGCGACGAGGCCGAGATCCGCGGTCACCGCCGGACCTATATCGGCTCGATGCCCGGCAAGATCGTGCAGTCGATGCGCAAGGCGAAGACCTCGAACCCGCTCATCCTGCTCGACGAGATCGACAAGATGGGCATGGACTTCCGTGGCGATCCTTCCGCGGCGCTCCTCGAGGTTCTGGATCCCGAGCAGAACAGCACCTTCAACGACCACTACCTGGAGGTGGATTACGACCTCTCGAACGTGATGTTCGTGACCACGGCCAACACCCTCAACATCCCGGGCCCGCTCATGGACCGGATGGAGGTGATCCGCATCGCCGGATACACCGAGGAGGAGAAGGTCGAGATCGCGCGCAAACACCTGATCCCGAACGCCCTGAAGAAGCACGGCCTCGGGACGCAGGAGTGGTCGATCGACGATGACGGGCTGATGATGCTGGTCCGCCGCTACACGCGGGAGGCCGGCGTCCGCAACCTGGAGCGGGAGCTGTCGAACCTGATCCGCAAGGCGGTGAAGGAGATCCTGATCACCAAGACCAAGTCGGTCGCGGTGAACGTGGAGACCTTGCCGGTCTTCCTCGGCCCGCCGAAGTTCCGCTACGGCGAGATCGATGCGGACGATCAGGTCGGCGTCGTGACGGGTCTGGCCTGGACCGAGGTCGGCGGCGAGTTGCTGACGATCGAGGGCGTCATGATGCCTGGCAAGGGCAAGATGACGGTCACCGGCAACCTGAAGGACGTGATGAAGGAGTCGATCTCGGCGGCCGCATCCTACGTGCGCTCCCGGGCCATCGACTTCGGCATCGAGCCGCCGCTGTTCGAGCGGCGCGACATCCACGTTCACGTTCCCGAGGGCGCGACCCCGAAGGACGGTCCGTCGGCCGGCATCGCCATGGCCACCGCGATCATCTCGACGCTGACCGGCATCCCGGTCCGCCGCGACGTCGCGATGACCGGCGAGGTGACGCTCCGCGGTCGGGTGCTTCCGATCGGCGGCCTCAAAGAGAAGCTGCTCGCCGCGCTCCGCGGCGGCATCAAGACGGTGCTGATCCCCGAGGAGAACGCCAAGGACATCGCCGAGGTGCCCGACAGCGTGAAGAACGGTCTGGAGATCGTGCCCGTCTCCCGGATGGATCAGGTGCTGGAGAAGGCGCTGGTCCGGCAGCCGGTCGCGATCGAGTGGGAAGAGCCCCTGCCGGTGGCCAAGCCTGCCCGGTCCGAGGAGGACGGGGCCGCCTTCGTGGCACACTGACCCGATGCGCGAGTGACGCGAGCCCCCGGAGCGAGAGCCCCGGGGGCTTTTTCATGCGCGGAGGGCTGGATGCGCATCCTTCTGATCAATCCCAATACCAGCACGGCCGTGACCGACCTCGTCGCGGGCTATGTTCGGGCTCAACTCGCGGGCCGGGCTGCGTTGCGCGCGGTCACGGGTCGTTTCGGCGCCCGCTACATCGCGAGCCGCTCGGCCGCCGCCATCGCGGGCCATGCCGCCCTGGACGCCCTCGCGGAGCACGGTTCGGATTGCGATGCGGTCTATCTGGCCTGTTTCGGCGATCCCGGCCTTCTGGCCCTGCGGGAGCTCTCGCGGGTGCCGGTGGTCGGCATGGCGGAAGCCGCCTGCCGCGAGGCCGCCGCGCAGGGCCGCTTCGGTATCGTAACCGGCGGTCCGGCCTGGGAACCGATGCTGCGCGAGTTCGTCGGCACGCTCGGTCTGTCGGGGCCGCTTGCGGCGATCCGCACCGTTGCGCCGAGCGGCGGTGCGATCGCCGAGAACCCCGATGCCGCACTCTCGGCCCTGGCCGAAGCCTGCATCGCCTGCGCCGAACGCGGTGCTGACTCCGTGATCCTCGGTGGTGCCGGGCTGGCGGGACTTACCGCGCGCATCGCGGGCCGGGTACCGTGTCGGCTGATCTGCTCCGTGGAGGCCGGCACCCGCGCCGTCCTGGCGGCCGCGCACGGATCCATGTCGCCCCGGAGTGGGCCAGAAGCGGTGGAGAGCATCGGGCTTGGCCCCGCCCTCGCTGCCCGGCTCGTCGGCTCCTGACACCTGGGCGCACCGGGCGCCCTTGCACGGGACCGGCGCCATGCCGTAACGGTCCACGACCGGGCGGTTAGCTCAGTCGGTAGAGCGTCTCCTTTACACGGAGAGGGTCGGGGGTTCGAGTCCCTCACCGCCCACCATCCGTCCGGACCTGCCGCGCCACGCACCGTCTGCTTGCCGCGACGGGCGCGTTACGGGCTCGCATGCGCCGCGAGGGCCGCGCGCACCACCGCGTCGGGCCGCACATGATGCAGCATGTGTCCGACGCCGGCCAAACGCTCGAACCGCGCGCCGGGGATCATGCTGGCCGCGCGCTGCCCGTGCAGGGTTGTATTCACCACCAGATCGGCGCTGCCGCCTAGTATATGGACAGGCCGGCGCAGCGACGGATAGCCGAGGACGCTGCGCGAGAGCGCCGGCCAGAGCCAGCCGGCATCCTCGCCGTCGGCCGTGATCTGCGCGGCGCCGCCGGCGAGGGCGAAGGGAAATTGACGGGCGAAGTGTGGCGGCATCGCCTCGGGAAGGAACATGGCGTTCCACAACAGGGGCAGGAGCACCCGGTCGCTGCTCCCGCCCAGCAGGGCTGACAGAGCATCGCCGCCGAATGGCAGCGCCCGTGGCCAGAACAGCACCTGCTCGAGGCGGAGTTCCGGGAAGCAGATCGGCGCCAGGGCGACGATACCGGCGATTTCGTCCGGATGGAGCATCCCGTAGGCGAGGGCGACGGCCGCGCCGAACGAGTGACCGAGGATCACCGGCCGCTCCAGACCGAGGCGGCGCACCGCCTCGCGGATCTGCGCAGCCTGATCCCATATGTCGGCGGCGCGCCCGCGGGGCCGGCGGCTGAAGCCGTGGCCGGGACGGTCGACGGCGACGACGCGGAAATGCTCGGACAGCGCCGGCACCGGGCCGAGCCAGACGTCCTCCAGGCACATCAGCGTGCCGTGAATCACCACGAGATCCGGGCCAGTGCCGGTCTCCGCGTAGGCGATCGTCCGATCCTCGGCCAAGGACAGGATCCGGCGCGGTACGATCCGGGGATCCGTCCCGGCTTCCTGTGCGGGCCGGTCGAGGCCCGGCACGGTTAGCGACACGATAGACACTTACAGGCGCCGCCGGCGACCGGGCGAGGTGCCGATCACGGCGAGGGCGGTGGCGGCACCAACCCCGAGGAGGCCGGCTGCTGCGGCCAGGGGATGCAGGGTCGCGCGGGTGTAGGCGCTGGTCCGCATGACCGGCACGGGCGGATCGCCCCGCGTGTCGCCGGCCGCCACCGGCCCGTGCAGGGCGCCGTCGGGGTGGCGCGGCGGGCTTCCCCGCTTCTGAAGGGCTATGATCGCCGGCGCGAGGTGATCGTAGGCACCCGGCGCCAACTCCTTGCCGGCCACGAAGGCCTTGCCGGCGCCGCCGACGAAGATGTCGCGCTGCGGGCGCACGGCCGCGTGCAGGATGGCGTTCGCGACCTCTTCGGGCGGGTAGATCGGCGGCGGCAGGCTCGGCTCGCGGTCCATGTAGTTGCGTGCGCGCTGGGGCAGGGGCGTGTCGATCGAGGCCGGCTTGATCAGCGTCACCGAGACCGGCGCGTTCTCGTCCATCAGCTCCATGCGCAGGGCGTCGGTGAAGCCCTTCACAGCGTGTTTCGAGGCCGCGTACATGCCCTGGTACGGGAAGGCGAGATCCGAGGCGATGCTGCCGACGTTGACGAGGGCGCCGCCGTGCCGGCGCAGGTGGTCCGCCGCCACCAGGGACCCGTACACCGTGCCCCAGAAATTGGTCTGGATCAGGCGCTCATGGTCGGCGTCGCTGATCTCGCGCAGCCGGCCGTAGATCGTGCCGCCCGCAACGTTCACCCAGGTGTCGAAGCCGCCGAATGTGGCTGCGGCCCGATCGGCGACCGCCTGCACGTCGGCCCGCCGGCCGACATCGGCGACGACGTCGATCGCTTTGCCGCCGACGCCCTCGATCTCGGTCCGGATGCGCGCCAGGGCGTCGCCGCTGCGCGCCGCCAGCACAACCCGGGCGCCGCGCCCGGCGGCCATCCGGGCGGTGGCGAGGCCGATGCCGGACGATGCGCCTGTGATTACGATGACCTGCTCGCGGAGCGGCTTGTGCTTCATGCTCTGTCCCGGGGTCTCGATGTGCGGCGGGCTGCGGTGCCCCTACGTCCCGCTATCCACCGGGCGGACAGCATTGTTCCTGGGAAGGGGCCGGTCTTCGAGTCGCAGGCGCGCTCCGATCAGGGTTGATCCAAATGCCTGAAGGCGAACGGCCGGCTGGTGGGATGTCCGAGGCGGGCGGCCGGCGGATCTCGGTCCGTGATCCGGAAGTGGACGCTCCGCCTGCAACCCGACGTCACCTTGGATGCCGATACAGGCCGTTCCAGAACGGGGCCCAGGCCGCTTTCCGGCAGGACCGGCGGGCGATTCGATTTTACACCTAGAAGGTGCAGTTTAGGTTGTATCAAATACAATTGAAATTGCTTTCGGCCTGTACTGTCGGACCATGCATCCTGCAGTCACCGGACGGAAGGCGGCTTCGTCGGCGATCGACATCTGCCACGTGTCCCTGGACCAGGAAGCTCACAGCATGCTCGCACGCATCGGCGATTCGCTTTATCTTCGGGCTCTGCGTTCGCCGGCCTGCGGATGGCTGGTGCGCACAGCCATCGTTCTGGCGTCACGTGGCGCATCATCGCCCTGCGGCGCAGCCGCGACGATGGTCCCGGTCCGGTAGCCGAACTACGCGCGGAGGGGCGGCGCGCCTTATGCCGCCCGAGCGAGATCGCCCTCGATCGCGGCGAGCGCCCGCTCCAGCGCCGCGAAGCAGGTGGGATCGAACGCCGTGCCGAGGTCCGCGCGCATGATGCCGAGCGCCTTCTCGAGCGACATGGCCGCCCGGTAGGGGCGGTCGGCGGTCAGCGCGTCGAACACGTCTGCGACCGAGACGATGCGGATCTCGGGTGCGATCGCATCGCCTTTCAGCCCACGGGGATAGCCCTTGCCGTCCAGCCGCTCGTGGTGACTGCCTCCGATGCAGGCCATCTCGTGAAACACCGCCGCGCGGGACAGGATGGTCTCGGACAGGGCGGCGTGATTGCGCATGTCCCGCCACTCCGCATCGTCCAGCTTGCCGTTCTTGTCGAGGATCGCGTTCGAGACCCCGAGCTTGCCGACATCGTGCAGGAGCGCGGCCCGTTTGAGCCAGCGGCGGCGTTCCGCGGAAAACCCGAGTTCGGCCGCGATCATATCGGCGTAGACCGCGACCCGCTCCGAGTGACCGGACGTGAACGGGCTCTTGGCATCGATGATCTGCGCGAAGGCACGGGCGACGTCGTCGAGATAGTCCTCGTCTACGACGATCGGGCTGGCCGGTGCCAGCGCGAAGACCGCCGCCTCGACCGCGTCCGATCCCAGCGTCTCCCAGAAGCCGGGTTCGACCGCGACCGCCTCGAAGCAGGCGACGACCTGAGGATCGAACCACGTGCCCGAGCGCGCCCGCACTTCAGCGATCGCGGCCGCAGAACCGGCTGCGGTGTGAAAGACGTCGACGACCTGCGCGAGCAGCGCCACGCGTGCGTAGATCGGGATCGCGGGGCCGGCGAGACGGTCCGGTCGGCCGCTGCCGTTCCAGTGTTCGTCCAGCGCGTGGATGGCGTCGCAGACGCTCGCCGGGAAGCGGAGCTGACGGGCGATCTGTGCCCCGCGCTGACAGCGGGTCTGAATGAGATCATCGGCAATCGCGCCGCCGTTCTRCAAGATGTTGAGCACCGCGCGGAAACGTTCGGCCAAGCCTGCCTTGAGGCCCGTGTGCGAGAAGACGAAGCCCAGGACTTTTGGCAGGCTGTCGCTCACGGTCTTGAAATCACGCTTGAAGCTGAGATCGTCGGACAGGTAGAGTTCGCAGATGCGCGCGGCGTTGCTGGAGCATCCGAGATCCTTCAGCATGACCGTGTGATAGAGTTCCCAGAGCTGCAGCTCGGGGAGGCCCATGGCCCGACCTATGTGGACGCCGATCCAAGTCGCGCGCACGCAATGGCCCACGGGCTGACCCTCCGTCAGGTCGAGGGCGTGGCTCATCGCTCCGAGGACTTCCGATAGCTGAACCGTCCTGGCTCCTTCTTCGCCGCCTGACACGATCCGCATCGTTCTCGTCCAATCTCTTGCCTTATAGGCGTCGAGACTGCCTGTAGAACCTGATCAAAACGTTGCGTTGCCGTCGTGTTCAAGCCGGACGGAGACCGAGCCGACGGTACGGCAGGACCATCCGCAGCGCGGCTCGAACCGAGACGACGGCGATGGCCAGTTCGACGCCATGGCTGCTCGGCAACGGATTGGCGCGGATCCAGCCGTTGCGGCTTTCGGTCTCGCCCTCACCGATCCGCCTGCGAGCGGGCGTGCCCGACTTCTGCAAGAGATCCGAGGCGGGCGCCCTGGCTCGCGCGCTCAGTCGTCCAGGCCTCAGCGTCCGTAGATATCCTCGACGCGGATGATGTCGTCCTCGCCGGTGTAGGATCCGACCTGGACCTCGATCAGCTCCAGGGGGATCTTGCCCGGATTGGCCAGGCGATGCATCGAGCCGATCGGCAGGTAGACCGCCTCGTTCTCGTGGACCAGCACGATCCGGTCGTCGATCGTCACCTCGGCGGTGCCGCGCACCACCACCCAGTGCTCGGCCCGGTGGTAGTGCT